>JAEYTN010000259.1 GCA_023433985.1 Pseudomonadota bacterium
GCAGCGCGACCAGGCGGAAGGCGATCTCGCAATCAGGCGCATCGCGGGGCCAAAGGCCGGGCAGACCGATGCTGCCTACGCGCAGGAACTGGCCGATCTCGATGCCGCCCTGACGCAGAAGCGGCAGGCCTATGCGGCGGCACTGGCCGATAACCGGATGACCGCCACGGTGCACGCGGCCATGGCCCAGTTGCCCGATGCCTGGCTCGTCGAGACCCTGCGTCACGACGGACTGGCCGCCGAACTCGCCGCGCTTGCCAAGCCCCTGGGCGCTGCCGATGCGAACGCCGCGCGCGACCTGCTCGTGGCGCAGGTCGAGGCGCTCGGGCAGGCGACGGAGGCCGAGCTCGCCGCCCTCGACGCCGCCCAGGCCGCTGCGCGCGAGGCAGCGGCGCTGCGCCGAGGCTCCACGCTGTTGCTCGCACAGCTCAACGCCCGCCCGACCGGCCCCGTCGGCGGGCTCCACGCAGCCTGAGTAGGATGGCGTTGGACCAGCTTGGAAACGACTGCGGGTGCGGGTGCGGCGGGGATGAGGCCTTCGGCTTTCCGTCGGAGCCGACCACGGCGCTCAACTACCATTTCGGCATGCTGCTCGGGGTCGAGGACCTGCGGACCGAGCAGGCCTTCCACATCGGCAGGCTGCAGCGCCACCAGCGCGAGGCGCATGGCGCTGGCGTGCTGCGCGGCCTCGATGTGCGGTTCGACCCCGAGGACAACGAGATCAAGGTCCATCCGGGCTATGCCATAGACCGGCTGGGCCGCGACGTCGCCGTCGATCGCACCTACTGCGTCAGCCTTCCCGCCTGGTACGCCGCAAATGCGCCCGCGGACGCCGAGCTTCGCGCCGCGAATGCCTCGGCCGAAGGTTTCGCCCTGCTCGTAACCCTGCGCGCCGATACCTGCTTCGATCGCCCGGTCCAGGCCATCGCGCCCGAATGCAACGGCTCGGGACAGGAGACCGCCTTTTCGCGGCTCCGCGAGGCCTTCCACCTCGACCTCGAACTCTCGCCGGCGCCTCCCCTGCCGCCCGGCCGGTCGGCGCTCGCGCAACTGATCGAGCGGGCGGCAATGCCCCCGGCGGAGAACGAGGACGATGACCCGCAGCTGACCAGGCTGCGGCAGCTCGGGGAGGCCGCCCGGCAAGGCGGCGCGGCCGACCTGGCGCTCTTCGTGCAGCAGGCGCTGGCGGTCGAGCAGATCGAGCGGCAAAGCCGCCTCCCGGCCGGCGGCGAACTCGACGACGGCGCCTTTCCCATCGCCCGCATCGAGGGGATCAAGATCGAGGAGGGCGGCAATCCCGGCGAGGTGGCGGTCTCGGTCCGCGCCGTGGACCTGACGGTGCGCCCGGTGCTGATGCCGACCGGGCTGATCCAGTCGGAACTGCTCGAGCGCCTCGGGGGCGCTCCGGCCAGCGGCCCGCGCGTAAGCTCCGCCGTGCTGCCGGACGCGCTCCATATCGAGCTCGGCTTCGACCGGTCGCTCGACCCCAGATCGGTCGGGCCCGCCGCGTTCGCGCTGTCGACCCTCACCGGCGCCGGCTTCCAGCCGGTCCCGCTGGCCTCCGCCACCTGGGACGAGGCCTCGGGCACGGTCACCCTGACGCTGCAGGCGGCGTTGCCGCGGCCCGCCCTGCTCACCATTCGCGGCACCGGCCCGGCTCCCCTGGTCGACCTTTCCCTGCGCCCCCTGGGTCAGCAGGGCGGCACCGGTGCCGGACGCGACCACACCATCAGCTTCGAACAGCAGGACTAGCGCCATGCCAAACAACGCGTCCCAATCCCTGCAGCCGGTGACCATCGAGGTGAGCGACGGTATCGCCAGCATCTTCGCCGAGACGCCGCTCGCCCGGCTCAACTATTTCGATGGCCGGTACCTGCGCGCGCGCGACATGGATCGCGAGCAGCACTATCACGAGGCGCTGTCCCACATCGTCGGAGGAGCCGGCGGCGCCGGCGTGGTCTACGGGCTCGGCATCGCCATACCCGACGCGGTGGGCGCACCGATCAGCGTCGCCCCCGGCCTCGGGATCACGCGGGAGGGCCGTGTCGTCCTGCTCTCCGGAGCCGTCACGGCCGATGTCGGCGACCTCATCGAAGCCACGGCCGGCGCCAGGCAGCCGGCCGGCAGCACGACGAAGCTGGGCCACGACCACTCCGCTTTCGTCCCCTGCGTGGTGGCGGAGCAACCTGTGGTGGAACCGGTCAGCGTCGATGAACCGATCTACGTGATCAGCGCCGGTCCGGTCGAGGCCCTGTGCGGGCGCGAGGATGTCTATGCCCGCCTCTGCGAGGCGGCCTGCGTTACCGACAGCGCCGCCAACCTGCGGGTCACGGGCGTCATCCTCAGGGCGCGGCCGATCTCGCTGCAACCGGAGGCTATCCCCGGCGCCACCGACCTGCACCTCCGCTCCCGCATCGCCGCCGCCTATTTCGCGCGGCAGAAGGAGGAGCGCCGGACGCTGCTGGTCAATGGCGGCCTCGGCAATGGCGACTGGTGCGGCACCGCACCGTTCCTGCCCGGCAGCGAGATTCCGCTCGGCATCGTCATGCTGCGCAACAAGCGCTGGATCGTGCTCGACCAGTGGACGGTGCGCCGTGAACGCATGGTGTCCCCGCCCCACGCCTACTGGCAGGGCCGCCTGGGTATGCGGCCGATGGATGCCTTCCTCGGGGAAGTGCTGCAGTTCCAGTGCCAGCTCTCGGACCAGATCTCGGAGAGTCCCCTGGGCATGGCGACGCTCGGCCAGCTCGGCCTTTCCGATGCGGCGCTCAACGCCATTCTCACCGACATGCAGAAGCTGCAGCCGGCCGCCAATGCATCCGAGGGACGTACGACCGCCTTCAGGCAGGTCAACGAACGGCTCGAGGAGGCGCTCCGCCTCAACAAGGCGCTGACTACCGCCTCGGCGCTGCAGCGGCGGCCCTTCGGGGCCGTGGGAAGCAACGAGCTGTTCCAGCGCGGTTTCGTCGAACTGCCCAGCGCCGGCTTCCTGCCCATACGCCCCGCCAATGCCAACCTCACCATCCGGCAGCAGGTAGCCAACCTGCTCGGCCCCGGCATCGACTTCGAGCTCATCGCGGCCCCGGCCGACGTCATCCCGCACGCCTTCGAGGAAGCCCGCGACATGCGCCGCATCCAGCTGCGCCGCGACGCCCCCGTCGCCGGCGAGGAGCGCGCGCAACTGGAGGTCTACGTCCCGGATGGGCAATGGGGGCAGAAGGGCACCGCCCGCTCCCTGATCGCGGACTATGCCGGCCTCTACGACGACAAGCTGCTGCACGCCGTCCTGCAGGTGCTCGACCGGCCGTCGCGGCCGCGCGGGTTGAGTGCGGTCCTCGCGAAGTTCGAGCGCACGCTGCGCCAGCCGCTCAACAACATCGTCGGTCCCCGCCCCGGCTCTGCCATGGCGGCCGCTCAGAACGTCGCCACGATCACGGCTGTCGCGAACCGCAACGACGGTTTCGAGTCGGGCCAGACCAGGAACTTCGACGAAGCCCTGATCAAGTCCATCGCCGAAGAGCTGTTCGCCGGCGCGCCGGCCTCGGACGGCGACATCTTCGGCCCGTCCCGGCTCATCCTCGAAGGCTCGATGAGTGCGCTCGGCAGCGAGACCGCCACCTTCGCGGTGACCGTGTGGTCGCTCGGCGAGCGCGGCGGCGAGATGCGGCGCGGCATCGCCAAGGTCGTACACCGCGAGGAGTTGCGCGGGCAACTGGGCGATCGCGAGTATCGCGGATCGGCATTGTCCGGTTCGCTCAGCCTCAACTGGCAGGTCGCCGGTCAGGCGGCGGGCTTCGAGGAACGCGCGCTGTTTCTCCAAATCCTCGTCACCAACATCGTCGGCAGCAGGTTGGGGAGCCTGCTCGTCATCATCCGCCAGGCCAAGGCGGGGGCGGACGTCGGGCCGCGATCCCCGGGGATCGCCTTCCGCGCGATCCTCGAGGATGCCAAGTCGATCGGCTACAGCGTCCTCGAGGTGCCCGAGGGCATGCAGTTCGAGAAACTGCTTGGAACGCTGGATCCCGAGGAGAAGTCGGAGCTCAGCGGCCGGACCGTCGACATCGTGCCGCTCGAGCCCATGCCGGTATCGCACGCCGAGGCAGCCAGGACCGCCGAGATGGTTGCCGAAGCCTGCCAGGTGATCGACCCGAGCCTGCGCGACCGGATCAGGAAGCTGATCGTCGAGCGGCCGACGCAACCGGCGACGCTCACCACGACCGAGAACTGGGTCATGTTCCGCCGCTCGCGCAAGGTCGTGCGCGAAAGCGAGTTGCAGCCCAAGGCGGACAAGCCGGAGCCGGAGAAAGAGCGCCCCACCCCCGTCCCGGAGAGGCCCACCCCGGTAACTCCTGTCCCCGTAACTCCTGCTCCGGTAACTCCCGTACCGGTGCCACCCGTGGCGCCCGTCCCCGAGCGGCCATCCCGTCCGCAATTCGCCTTCCGCGGCGTGCGGCTGCGAGAGTTCCACGACCCCGCCCAGTTCTTCCAGAACGCCGACCAGACCATCCGGGGGCTCACCGGCCCCGACGCGCAGCTGATCGGCGAGAAGGTACCGACGGACAAGGCCAGGGAGTTCTACACCTCCGACGCGGCGATCAAGGTCTGGAAGCGGGGCAATCCGGCGTTCCGGGCTTTCCACGTGCTGATCCGCAAATCGGCCAACAAGCCCGAACTCGTCGACCAGGCCACCGAGTTGGCCAAGACGATCATGGACAAGGCCGGCTTCGGCGCCGAGGTAGTGCCTTTCGTGGTCGAGGACATCGTGCTCGGCGCCGACGATGCGTGCCTGCTGCTCATGCAGCCCGGCTGATCCATGGCCGGGCCCGCACCGCCGCAGAAAGCGCCGCCGGCCGCGGTGTCGAAGCCGCCGGAAAAGCGTGCCGCCGGAGCGATGCGCGCCCCGGCGGTCTCGAAGCCCGGTCCGGCGTCGCCGGCACCAGGGCAGGTCGCCCGTGCTGCGGTCCCCGGCAGGCAGCGTGACGCACCGGTGATGCGGGCGCCTGCATCGGGTGCCCCGGCAGGCGGCCGCGTACCCGTTTCGAACCCGGGCGATCCGGCCGAAAGGCAGGCCGTGTCGGTAGCCCGGCAGGTGATGCGCTCGACGACACCCGGAGCCGCGGTCGGCGGAGAGCTTGCGCCGATGAAGCCGCGCGACGCGGTGGCGCGGGCCGAGGACGATTCCGGCACCGGCGATCCGGGCCTCACGGCCAGCCGGGCCGCCATCGAGGACATCGGGGCCGGCCGCCCGCTCGAGCCCGACACCCGCGCATTCTTCGAGCGGCGGCTGGGCGCCGATCTCAGCGCCGTTCGGGTCCATACCGGCGACAAGGCCGACCGCGCCGCCCGCGGCATCCACGCGCGCGCCTATACCTATGGCTCCGCCATCGCCTTCGCCGCGGGCCAGTACAATCCCGGCACCCCGGACGGACGCGAGCTCCTCGCGCACGAACTCACCCATGTGCTGCAGCAGAACGAGGGTGCGCAGCGCACCGTGATGCGCGACGCCACCGGGGGCGGCACTTCAGACGAGGTCAGCCCGCCCGATCCGCTCGAAATCCCCGCCAACAAGGCCCGCCACACCCACCAGTACGCCGCGCTGGCCACCAAGGGCGGACTGAAGCGCCCCCAGGGCTACGACCGCGAGGAGGCCGCGCCCCAGCAGGTCGCCAACTGGAACAGCTTCGTCACCTTCGACGAAGCCAGGATCAAGACCGCCGGTCGCATTCCCGCCGATGCCGACCTCAGTTCCATCCAGCTGAAGGTGACGCGCGGCAACTCGGAGGTGTCGAAGCTTTCCGACCTCATCGAAGGCGACATCGTCGCCGGCCTCAAGATTCCGCAGTGGAACAAGGCCGGCACCTTCCTCACCGAGGGCAACGACCGCTACCAGGTCGACCATATCGTCGAACTGCAACTCGGCGGGCCGGATGCAGCCGACAACTACGAGCTGTTCCGTGGCGCCAACAACATGAGCGTGGGCGGCGCCATGCGCGGCGCGATCGAGCGCTCGATCCGCGCC
>JAEYTN010000262.1 GCA_023433985.1 Pseudomonadota bacterium
TCGCGTGCGTCCACAACGCTGCCACCGGGCGCGAGACCGAACTGCCGCAGGTGATCGAGAAGTCCGATGCGCCCGGCCAGAAGGTGGTGGTGATCGGCGGCGGGCCGGCCGGTCTCGAGGCGGCCCGTGTGTCTGCCGAACGCGGTCACCAGGTGGTGCTGTTCGAGGCGGCGAGCCGCCTCGGCGGCCAGGTGATCCTCGCTTCCAAGGCCGGCTTCCGGCGCGACATGTTCGGCATCGTCGAGTGGCGCGAACGCGAGCTCAAGCGGCTGGGCGTCGAAGTGCGCACGGACTTCTACGCCGAGGCAGCCGACGTGGAAGCCGAAAACCCGGACATCGTCATTGTGGCGACAGGCGGCCTGCCCGACCTCGACTGGATCGACGGTGCCGAGAACTGCACCAGTGTATGGGATGTGCTGTCCGATCCCAACCAGGCCAAACAGGACGTGATCGTATTCGACGGCACCGGCCGGCACCCGGCGCCCTCCACGGCAGTCCATCTCGCCGAGAACGGGCACAAGGTCACCTATGTAGCGCTCGATCCCGACCTCGCTGCGGAAATGGAATATCAGTCGCGCGTGACCTACCGGAAGCGTCTGGCCGAGCTCGAGGTGCCCGTCATCAACGAATACCAGCTGAAGTCGGTGAAGCGGGACGGCCAGGTGCTCAACGCCACCTTCGAGCACCAGCTCACCGGCAAGCTGAAGGTACTGAGCGCCGGCCAGGTGCTCGTCGAGCACGGCACGGTGCCGATGACCGACGTCTATGACGAGTTGCGCGGCAAATCCGTCAACAGCGGCGTCACCGATGTCGAAGCGCTGCTCGCCGTCCGCCGTCAGCCGCGTCCGGACAATGCCGAGGGCTTCGCGCTTTACCGCATCGGCGATGCGGTCACCAGCCGCTCGATCCACGCGGCCATCTACGACGCGCTGCGGCTCTGCGTCACCTTCTGAGGGCCGCGATCACAGCCGAAAAAATCGAAGGGGCCGATGCGTGAGCACCGGCCCCTTCTCCTTGGACGTCTCGGGAGGAGGCGCTCAGGTATCGAGTGCGGCGGTCAGGGCCGGAACGATCTCGAACAGGTCGCCCACGAGGCCATAGTCCGCGACCTTGAAGATCGGGGCGTCGGCATCGCGGTTGATCGCCACGATCACCCGCGAGTCCTTCATGCCGGCCAGATGCTGGACGGCGCCCGAAATGCCGATCGCGATATAAAGGTCGGGGGCGACGATCTTGCCGGTCTGCCCCACCTGCCAGTCATTGGGGACATAGCCCGCGTCGACCGCGGCGCGCGACGCGCCAAGCGCCGCCTGCAGCTTGTCGGCCAGCGGCTCGAGGAGGGTGCGGAACTGGTCGCCGGACCCGAGTCCGCGACCGCCGGAGATGACGACGCGGGCTGCACCGAGGTCCGGACGGTCCTGCGCGACGGAGGAACTTTCGAGCACGCGGGTCCGCAGGGGGAGGGGAGGGGCCGCGACCGTACGGATTTCCGCCACCGCCGAACCTTGCTCGGCCGGGGCGAACGATGCCGTCCGCACGGTGATCACAAGCTTCGCATCGGTGCTGGATACCCTCTCCAGCGCGTCGCCGGCATAGATCGGGCGTTCGAAGGTGGTGGCGTCGATTACCCCGGTGACGCCGGAAATCTGCATCACATCGAGGCGGGCCGCGATGCGGGGGGCGACGTCCTTGCCGGCAGTGCTGGCCGGCAACACGATCGCGCCGTAGTCGGCCGCGATCGACACGACGGTCGCGGCGACGGCTTCGGCCAGGCGGCCGGCAAGCTCTGGAGCTTCGACCCGGATGACGGTCGAGGCGCCCGCGAGGGTTGCGGCCTGCGCCGCGGCCGCAGCCGTGTCGTCGCCGGCCACCAGGATTTCGACCGGCTTGCCCAGCGCCTGGGCCATGGTGAGGGCCCGGGCCGTCGCATCGCTGACGGCACCGGCTTCGTGATCCGCGATCAGAAGGGTCTTCATGGTGCTGGCTCCTAGATCACTTTGGCTTCGTTGCGCAGGCGATCGACCAGCGTATCGACGCTGTCGAGGATGGCGCCCGCCTGCCGCGGCGCGGGCTCGGTCACCCGTACCAGCTTGAGACGCGGCTCCAGCGTGAGGCCCAGGCTGTCGAGGCTGCGCACATCGAGCGGCTTCTTCTTGGCCTTCATGATGTTGGGCAGCGAGGCGAAGCGGGGTTCGTTGAGCCGGAGGTCCGTGGTGATCACGGCCGGCAGGTCGAGGGCCAGCCGCTCGAAGCCCGCATCGGTTTCACGCGTCACCTCGACCGTGCCGCTGCCGACAATGACCTTGGAGGCAAAAGTCGCCTGCGGCCAGTCGAGGAGGCCGGCCAGCATCGGGCCGGTCTGGGCGCTGTCGTCGTCGATGGCCTGCTTGCCCAGGATGACGAGACCCGCGCCTTCCTCGGTGCAGATCGCGGCGAGGATCTTCGCGACCGCGAGCGGCTCCGGTGCCGTCGCGGTTTCGACCAGGATGCCGCGGTCGGCGCCCATGGCGAGCCCTGTCCGAATCGTATCCTTGGCTTCCGGGGGGCCGATCGATACCAGCACGACTTCGCTCGCGAGGCCGGCTTCCTTGATGCGCAGCGCCTCTTCGACGGCGATCTCGTCGAACGGGTTCATCGACATCTTGAGCCCGGCCAGTTCGACTCCGCCACCGTCCGCGCGCACCCGCACACGCACATTGGGGTCGACGACTCTCTTCACGCCCACGAGGATTTTCACGAGCAGCGGCTCCCCTACGTTTCAGTCGTCAGGAGTTTGGCACAGTCCTACAGCACGAAGCTCCGAACAGGTCGCCGACAACCGCCGATTGTACCGAAACCGGGCTGCATCCGGCGCCCATCGGCCGGCACCCGGCTGGTAGCGTGTCGCAAGCATTTATCGGTGGAGCGGCATGCGTTCTAACAGTCTGGTCGAGATGGACCGCAATCATCTCATTCATCCGGTGGCTTCGTGGGTGGGCCACGAGCGTCGCGGCGCCACGATCCTGGAGGCGGGCGAGGGGGTCTATCTTCTCGATACCGAAGGCAACCGCGTCCTCGATGGCTTCGCCGGGCTCTGGTGCGTCAATGTCGGCTACGGGCAGGGCAGCGTCGTCGAAGCTGCGGCCGCGCAGATGCGCAAGCTGCCTTATGCGACCGGCTATTTCAGCTATGCCAGCGAGCCGGCGGTGCGGCTGGCGGCGCGCCTCGCCGAACTGACGCCGGGCGATCTCAACCACATCTACTTCACGCTGGGCGGCTCGGATGCTGTCGACAGCGCCATCAAGTTCATCCGCTACTACTGGAACGCCCGTGGGGAGACGCGGCGGGTCAACATGATCGCGCTCGAGCGCGGCTATCATGGCTCGACCACGTCCGGCTCGGGCCTGACCGCGCTGCCGGTCTTCCACCACAACTTCAACGTGCCCGGCCCCGACCAGCACCACATTCCGTCGCCCTATGCCTACCGTCACCGCACGGGCGTTGCAGCCGACGTCATCGCCGACTCCGTGGCGGCGCTGCGGGCCAAGGTCGAGGCGCTGGGCGCCGACACCGTGGCGGCCTTCTTCTGCGAGCCGGTGCAGGGTTCGGGCGGCGTAATCGTGCCGCCCCCGGGCTGGCTCAAGGCGATGCGCGAGGCCTGCCGCGAGCTCGGCATCCTGTTTGTCGCCGACGAGGTGATCACCGGGTTCGGCCGCACCGGCCAGATGTTCGCCTGCGAGCATGACGGCGTCGCGCCCGACCTGATGACCATGGCCAAGGGCCTCACCTCGGGCTACGCGCCCATGGGCGCCGTCGCGCTTTCCGACGCGGTCTACCGCACCATTGCCGACGGGGCTCCCGGCAAGATGGCGATCGGCCACGGCTTCACCTATTCGGGCCACCCTGTCAGCGCCGCGGTCGGCCTCGAGGTCCTGCGGCTCTATACCGATGAGGGCGTGCTCGCGAACGGCCAGCAGTCCGGCCGCTACCTGGGCGAGCGCCTGCGCGAATTCGCCGACCATCCGCTCGTGGGCGAGGTCCGCTCGCAGGGCCTGCTGGCAGGTATCGAACTCGTCGCCAACAAGCAGACCAAGGTCCGCCATGCGCCCGAACTCAACCTGCCGGATCGGCTGGCCGCCGCGGGCTACCGCAACCAGGTGATCTTCCGCGCCTTCGGCGACAACATGATCGGGCTGGCGCCGGCCCTCACCATCACCACCAGCGAGATCGACCTGCTAGTCGACCGCCTGGCGACTACCCTCGACGAAGTTTTGGAGGAAAAGGAAGTTCGCGATGCGACTGATTGATTTCAAGGTTCTGACTTTCGATTGCTACGGCACCCTGATCGATTGGGAAGGTGGCATGGTCGCCGCGCTGCAGACCCTCACCGACCGGGTCAAGCAGCCGCTCAGCCGTGACCAGATCCTCGAGGCGCACGCCCGCCACGAGTCGTTCCAGCAGAAACAGACGCCCGGCCGCCGGTACCGCGACATCCTCGCAACGGTCTATCGTCGCCTGGCCGAGGAATGGGGCGTCGCCGTCTCGTGGGACGATTGCGTCGAATACGGTCGCAGCGTCGAGAACTGGCCGGCCTTCGAGGACTCTCCCGGCGCGCTGGCCTATCTCAAGCGCCACTTCAAGCTGGTGATCCTGTCGAACGTCGACAACGAGACCTTCGCGGGCTCAAACCGCCGCCTGCAGGTAGATTTCGACGGCATCTACACCGCCGAGGACGTCGGTTCCTTCAAGCCAGCCGCCGCGAACTTCGAGTACATGCTGGCCAAGCTCAAGGAGCTCGGCTTCGAGAAGGGCGATATCCTGCACACGGCCGAAAGCATGTTCCACGACCATAAGCCGGCCAACCAGTTCGGCCTCGCTTCGGCCTGGATCTACCGCCGCCACGACAAGCAGGGCTTCGGCGCTACCATGCCTCCGGGCGAGATGCCCAGCTACAATTTCCGCTTCAACAGCATGGCGGACCTTGTCAAACAGCATCAGGAAGAGCTTCGTTCCAGCTGAGGGTTGTGAGTACGCGCACGGAGTAGCCGATGGTATCTCGACCCAAGCTGGATCGGATCGACGTCAACATCCTCGTTCAGCTGATGAACGACGGACGTATGAGCAATGTCAGTCTCGCCGATGCCGTAGGGTTGTCACCCAGCCCCTGCCTGCAGCGCGTCAAGCGCCTGGAAGCAGCGGGAATCATCAAGGGATACGGGGCCAACGTCAACATCTCGAGGCTCGTCGAAACCATGACGATCTTCACCGAGGTGACGTTGACCGACCACCGCCGGGAGAACTTCGTCAAGTTCGAGACCAGCCTGAAGGCCATCAAGGAACTGCAGGAATGTCACCTGGTCAGTGGCGGGTATGACTATCTGCTGCGTTTCATCGTGCGGAGCGTCAGCCACTACCAGGAGCTGATGGAAGAACTCCTCGAACGCAAGGTCGGGGTCGAGAAGTACTTCAGCTACATCGTGATCAAGTCGCCCATCGTGCGGTCGTCACCGCCCATCCTGGACCTGATGCAGGAAGAATGAGAAAGGCCCGCCAATGGCGGGCCTTTCTGTTTCAGAGGGCGAGGTGCAGGGTCTTGATCGCCTGGTATTCATCGAGCCCGAATTTCGAGCCCTCGCGGCCGAAGCCCGACTGCTTCACCCCGCCGAAGGGCGCGACCTCGAGCGAGATCGCCCCCGTGTTGACGCCCACCATGCCCGTTTCCAGCCGCCGCGAAACCTCCCAGGTCCGCTTGAGGTCGCGGGTGTAGAAATAGGCGGCGAGGCCACTCTCGCTGCCATTGGCCAGCTCGATCGCCTCATCGTCGGTGCGGAAGCGGAAGAGCGGCGCCACCGGGCCGAAGGTTTCCTCGCTGGCGAGCAGCATGTCCGACCTCGCGTCGGTCAGGACGACGGGCGAAACGAAGCGGCCATGCAGCGCACCCGGCGCGCTGCCGTACCGCCTGGCGCCGCGGCTCAGCGCGTCGTCGACATGGCGGTTGACCTTGTCGACCGCGGCGTTGTTGATCAAGGGGCCGACCGTCGTTCCAGCATCGAGGCCGTTGCCTACCTTCAGCGCCGCCACCGCCTCACCGAGCCTTGCGGCGAACGCATCGAAGATGCCGTCCTGGACCAGTACGCGATTGGCGCAGACGCAGGTTTGGCCGCCATTGCGGAACTTGCTCGCCATCAGGCCGCTCACCGCGAGGTCGATATCGGCGTCGTCGAAGACGATGAAGGGCGCATTGCCGCCCAGCTCGAGGCTGAGCCGCTTGAGCGTGGGCGCGCACTGCTCCATCAGCAGCCGGCCCACCTTGGTCGACCCGGTGAACGATAGCTTCCGCACCAGCGGCGACCCGGTCATCGCCTTGCCGATGCCTGCGGGCAGGCCCGTCACCACGGCGAGCACCCCCGGCGGGACACCCGCCTCCTCGGCCAGCGCGGCGAGGGCGAGCGCGGTCAGCGGGGTCAGCTCGGAGGGCTTCACCACCAT
>JAEYTN010000307.1 GCA_023433985.1 Pseudomonadota bacterium
TGTCACGCTCGCGCTCGAGGCGCGGCTCGAGGGGGCGGGCCGGGCGCTTCTGGTAGCGGCCGGGACGGTCCTGGCGCGGCGCGGCCTCGCGGGCAGCAGCGGCCAGCGCCTCGCTCTCGTCGTCCTCGAAGCGGAAGCGCTTGTCGCGCGACCTGTGAGGGGAGTCCTTCTCAAGTGGCGCCTTGCCGGGGGCAGTGGCGCGGAGCTTGGGGTTGACCGGCTTTTTCTGCAGGGCCGCGACCTCCGGCATCTCGCTTTCGAAGTCGGCGCCGGCTTCGGCCGCAAGGCGGCGGCCGAGTTGCTCGCGCAGCACACGGGCCGGCACCGTCTCGACCTCGCCCTCGGCCAGGTCGCCGAGCTGGAACGGACCGTAGGAGACGCGGATCAGGCGGTTGACCTGGAGGCCGAGCGCGCCGAGCACGTTCTTGACCTCCCGGTTCTTGCCTTCGCGCAGGCCGAGCACCATCCAGGTGTTGGAGCCCTGCGAGCGCTCGAGAATGGCTTCGATGGGGCCGTATTGCACGCCATCGACCTCGATGCCGTCCTTCAGGCCATCGAGCTGCTCCTGCGTCACCGAGCCGAAGGCGCGGACGCGGTAGCGGCGGAGCCAGCCGGTGGCGGGCAGCTCGAGCACGCGCTTCAACCCGCCGTCATTGGTGACGAGCAGCAGGCCTTCGGTGTTGATGTCCAACCGGCCGATGGAGACGACGCGCGGCAGGCCCTTCTCGTCGAGCGCCTCGAAGATGGTGGGGCGGCCCTCGGGGTCCTTCTCGGTGACCACCAGGCCGGCGGGCTTGTGGTAGAGCCAGACACGGGTGCCCTGCCGGGCGGCCAGCGGCTCGCCATCCACCTTGATCTTGTCGCTTTCGGAAACGTTGAAGGCGGGCGTCAGCACCTTCTTGCCGTTGACGGTAACGCGGCCGTCCTTGATCCAGCCTTCGGCGTCGCGGCGCGAGCAGAGGCCGGAACGGGCAATGACCTTGGCCAGGCGGTCGCCGGCCATGGGCGTGGCGGGGGAATCAGGCATCGATGTGAACTCCTGCGGGACCGCCCCTCACCTGAGAAGCCGGTCAGCGCATCTTTCGAGTTAAGTGTTGGCGCTTCCGACGGAAGCGCTCCGGTTCATCTGGCCTGTGCGGCGAGAGCCTTGCGGATCTCCGGCGGGCAGGCCTTGTCGTCGAGCGGCACCAGCTCGCCATTGGCGGCAAGGCAGACAGTGTCCTTGCCCTTGACGGTGGTGAAGTATTCCTCGGGCGGCAGGTAGAGCGGGCGCGCGCCGCCCTTGATCTGCGCCGCCGTGAAGCGAGCGGTCAGCTGCTTGGCCTCGGCGTCGGTCAGCGGCCGGCCGTCGAGCGTGCGCAGGTCGACGACGCGGGCATTGCGGAGGCGCTTGATGTCCTCTTCGGTGAGGTTGCGCGCGTCGATCCGGGCGTTGTTGGCGTCCTCAGGCAGGAGCGCAGCGGTCTTGGCTTCCTTGCCATCGACGGGCGGCGGCAGGGCGGCGGTCTTGGGAAGGACCAGCGGGCCGCGCGGCTGGATGTTCTCGTCCTTGGTCTCGCGCTCCATCATGCCCATGCCCTTCATGGTCTCGGTCATGACCTCGCGTTCGAACGTGCCGATATCGGAGAAGGCGTTAGTGCCTTCGGTAGTGGTGCAGGCGGCGAGGCCTGCAGACAGAATCAGGCCCAGCGACAGCAATCCAGCACGCGACACGGCTTTGAGAGCGGGCCGCCGCCCGGACAGCATATGCAGCATGAGACTTCCCTTATACCCCGACAGGTCCGGCCTTATAGACCACCGTGCGCCCTAAGGCCAGATTGAGGCGCCTTTGCGATCACGGGCTCCGCTTGCGACCGATGCCCACGACATCGAGGATCAACAGCAACACACCCAGCGTGATCGCCACATCGGCGACGTTGAAGATGTAGAAGCTCCAAGCCTGCCAGTGAAAGTGAAAAAAATCGGCAACGGCGCCGTAGAGCAGCCGGTCGAGCGCGTTGGAAAGCGCGCCGCCGATGACGAGCATCAGGCCGAAGCGGAGGAGGCTGTCGGCGGTGCGCCACCACCAGGCGCCGAGCGCGACAATGGCCACCGCGGCGACGAGGCCGAGAGCCCATACCGGCAGATCACCGAAGAGGCCGTAGGAGACGCCGGTGTTCCAGACCAGCACGTAGTCGAAGAACGGCGTGACCGGAACGACCTCGCCGCCGCGCCAGCCGGCGAGATCGACCTGCGCGAACTTGTGGCCGCGATCGAGGGCGAAGGCCAGCACGCCGAGGAGGAGGGAGGGGAGGTGGGGCTTCACGGACGTGCTCCCCGAGCGAGGCGCAAGCGGCCGCCCCCTCCACCGGCCTTCGGCTGGTCCCCCTCCGCCGCTGTCGCGGTAGAAGATCCGGTCGGGCTCGATGCTTCGATCAAGCCGCCTTCCCCGTGGCCTTGAGTTCGCGCATGGCCTGGGCGTCGCGAAGCGACAGGTCAGGGTATTCCGGGTCGGTGCCGACTTCGGGCAGGATGCGCCAAGAGCGGGCGCAGCGCTTGCCTTCGGCCTTGGCGAAGACCACGGCGACTCCCTTCACCTCATCGGTGCGGAACGCATCGGCAGGACCTTCGGACTCGATGATCT
>JAEYTN010000387.1 GCA_023433985.1 Pseudomonadota bacterium
GATGAAGATCGATGAGCCGACCGAGATGCAAGAAGATCTGTCCGTCGAAGAGATTGCACTGCTCGCCAACATGACGGAAGGCGCGGTGCGCAACGCGATGAGTGAGAACGCAAAGGACCGCCTGCGCCACCACAGAAACGAGCAGGGACAAATTTCCATTCATCCGATCGATGCGGCGGACTGGCTTTCCCGCCGACGCGGCTTCGTGACGAAAAAGGGAGAGAACCGAGACATATACGAGGCACGCCGGCGGCTTGACACGGCCACGACCCTGGCCGAGTTTCTAGCGGCCTTGAACACGCTCAGACAGCGTTGGCACATGGAATCAAAAAAGGTCGGTACTTATGAGATTTGCCGCCTTGGCGTGCCCATCGAAACGGAAGAACGGCTTTTCGCGGGACAGAGTGACGTCGCGTTTGACGATGCGAAGCTGATCTTCGAGAACTTCGGCCTGTCGATGGACGACACAGCGCGGTATTGGCACCTCGTCGCACAGGCCCACGCCTCTTCAGGGCGTTGATCGGGACAGTGATAGGGATCAATCGCCGAGCGTTGATGAACGACCGTACACTTCTTACCGTCGTGGCATTGCCAAACTTCCCGGCGGTTTCACCAAACAGATTGCCAATCTGGACGAGCCTGCCTCAGCTCATCGCAGCGTGACGGGGCAACATGTCCGGAAGGGTGTACCCATGCGATACGAAACGTGAGACGACCCTCAGCGTCTCATTTGGATGGATTTCGTGTGAGCGAGACGTTACCGTCTGTTGGTTTAGAGGCAAACGAGACGATTCATGGCGGTCTACGGCTACGCCCGCGCTTCCACGCTGGATCAGGACGTTGTGATCCAAGAGGAGACGCTTCGCCGTGCCGGGTGCGAGGTCATACGCTCGGAAAAGGCGAGCGGTACGACCCGCGCCGGCCGGTCGGAACTCGCCTTGCTCCTCCAATTTCTCCGCCCCGGCGACACGCTGGTGGTCACCCGCGTTGATCGCCTGGCACGGTCGATCAAGGATCTCCAGGACATCGTGCATGAACTGCGCGCCAAGGGCGTCGCACTGAAGGCAACCGAACAGCCTATCGACACCGCGACCTCGGCCGGCAAGGCATTTCTCGACATGCTCGGCGTGTTCGCCGAGTTTGAAACCAACCTGCGCCGGGAGCGGCAGATGGAGGGCATCGCGCGCGCCAAGGCCAAGGGTGTCTACAAGGGTCGCAAGCCGTCGATCGACCCGGCGGAGGTCTGGCGCTTGCGGACCGAAGAGAAGCTGGGGCCAACCGCCATCGCCCAGCGGCTCGGGATCGGGCGCGCTTCCGTCTATCGGGTGCTCGCCGGCACCGATCGACCCTAATGCCGGTCAGCTTTCTTACCCCGGAACAGGAAGGGCGGTATGGCCAGTTTCCGGCCGAGGTGTCCGCCGAGCAACTGGCCCGGTTTTTCCATCTCGATGACGCGGATCGCGCGTTCATATTGGCGCACCGCGGCACCCACATGCGGCTCGGTTGCGCCGTTCAACTCGGCACGGTGCGGTTTCTCGGAACGTTCCTTGAAGATCCATGCAAGATACCGCCGGGCGTGGTCGGCTTCCTTGGCGACCAACTTTGCATGCCGATCAACGGAGCGCTCGATGCGTACCGGGCCAGCCAATGGCGTTGGCGGCACCCGGTTGAGATCCGCAAACGCTATGGCTACCGCGATTTTTCGAATCCCGCCGCGCAATGGCGCCTCCAGCGGTGGCTCTACGCGCTGTGCTGGACGGGGACAGACCGGCCGACCGCCCTGTTCGACCAGGCGACGGCCTGGCTGGTAACGCACAAGGTGCTGCTGCCGGGGGCGAGCGTGCTCGAACGGACCGTTGCGCGGGTGCGATCCCGAGCCAACAGCCGCCTGTGGCGCCTGCTGGCGGCCCGGATCGCGCCCGAGCAGAAGGCGCGGCTCGACGCTCTGCTGGTGGTGCCGGAGGGTGGGCGGCAGAGCCCAATGGACCGGCTCCGCTCGGGGCCGACCCTGCAAAGCACCAATGAATTGGTGCGCGCGATCGAGCGCCTCGACGAGGTGCGGCACCTCGCGGCCGGTCTGCCGCGCACCGACCGGCTGCCGAAGACCCGCGTCCTGGCCCTGGCGCGCTTCGCCGGCGCCGCCAAGGCCCAGGCGGTCGCCCGGCTGCCGGACGAGCGGCGCGCCGCCACCCTGCTGGCGTTCCTCCGGGCGCTGGAGGCGAGCGCGCAGGACGACGTGCTCGACCTGTTCGACCTGCTCGTCACCCGGATGTTCGTCGGTGCGGTCCGCAAGGGCCGGGAGGCGCGGTTGCGCAGCCTGGGCGACCTCGACTCCGCCGCGCTCACCCTGAGCAAGGTCTGCGCCCTGGTGCTCGACGGCGCCGTCGGCGATGCCGACCTCCGGACAGCCGTGTTCGCGGCCGTGCCTCAGGCCGCCCTTGAGGCCGCCGTGGCGCAGGTGGACAGCCTGACCCGGCCGCCGGACGATCCCTACTTCGACGAGTTGCTGGCGCAGCACCGCCGCATCCGGCGGTTCCTGCCGCACTTCGTGCGCGTCGTCGGCCTGGGCGCCATGCCGGCCGGCCGGTCGATGCTGAAGGCCCTGCACCACCTCCGGACAGTTGAGGACGGCGGCGCGCGCGGCACACCGTGGCCCACCGAGTTCGTGCCGAAGTCCTGGGAACGTCGGGTGACCCGAAACGGCGTCGTCGATCGGCGCGCTTGGATCCTCTGTCTGGTCGATCGGCTGCGCGGCGCGCTCCGCCGCCGCGACGTGTTCGCGGCGCCGAGTCTGCGCTTCGCCGATCCCCGCATCGGCCTGCTCGACGGCGCCGCCTGGGAGGCCGCGCGGCCGACCGTCTGCCGCACGCTGGAGAAGTCCCAAAACGCGGCCGAGGAAATCGGCCAGCTTTCCGGGCGGCTCGATCAGGCGTTCCGAACGGTGGCCGGCAATCTGCCGGAGAATGCCGGCGTCCGCATGGAACAGAATGGCGCCGACGAAGACCTGGTGCTGACCGGGCTCGGCCGCCTCGACGAGCCGGCCAGCCTCATCGCCCTGCGAACCGCCGTGACGGCGCGCCTGCCGCGTGTCGATCTGCCGGAACTGCTGCTGGAAATTGACGCCCGCACCGGCTTCGCTGGCGCGTTCACCCACGCCAGCGAAGCCGAGGCGCGGGCGCGGGACTTGACGACGACGCTGTGCGCCGTGCTGCTGGCCGAGGCGTGCAACACCGGCCTGGAGCCGCTGGTGCGCCCGGACCCGCCGGCGCTCCGGCGGTCGCGCCTGAGCTGGGTCCGGCAGAACTACCTGCGGGCGGAAACTCTGGCCCTGGCCAACGCCCGGCTCGTCGCCGCCCAGAACGGCATCGACTTGGCGCGGCGGTGGGGTGGCGGCGACGTCGCCTCCGCCGACGGGCTGCGCTTCGTGGTGCCGGTGCGCACCATCCATGCCGGCCCCAACCCGAAGTACTTCGGCTCCGAGCGCGGCGTCACCTACTACAACCTCGTCTCCGACCAGTTCACCGGCCTGAACGCCATCACCGTGCCCGGCACCCTGCGCGACAGCCTGGTGTTGCTGAGTGTGGTGCTGGAGCAGGAGACCGAACTGGAGCCGACCGAAATCATGACCGATACCGGCGCCTACACGGACGTGATTTTCGGCATCTTCTGGCTGCTCGGCTATCAGTTCAGCCCGCGGATCGCCGACATCGGCGGTACACGCTTCTGGCGCGTGGACCCCAAGGCCGACTACGGCCCCCTCGACAAGCTGGCCGCGCACAAGGTGAGGACGGGCCTTAGAGTGCCTAACAAAACGGGCTTTAGGCTGTTGGGAGGGGCATGGCTGCACCTCTCGTTTCCGACGCCCTGTGGGCGCTGATTGAACCGTTGCTTCCTCCCGATCCGCCCAAACCGAAGGGCGGGCGGCCCCGGCTGGACGACCGCGCGGCGCTGACCGGCATCCTGTTCGTGCTGCGCACCGGCATTCCCTGGGAACTGCTGCCGGTGGAGATGGGCTGCGGCTCAGGCATGACATGTTGGCGCCGGCTGCACGAGTGGCACCGCGCCGGGGTCTGGGAACGCTTGCACCGCGTTCTCCTGGATCGTCTGGGCTACGCCAACGCGATCAACTGGGAGCGGGCCGCCGTGGACAGCGCCGCCGTCCCGGCAAAAAGGGGGGCGAGGCGACTGGGCCGAACCCGACGGACCGCGGCAAACCGGGCTCCAAGCGCCACATCCTCGTCGATGCCAACGGCATCCCCCTGGCTGTGAGGATTTCTCCAGCCAACCGGCACGACAGCAAGTTGCTGGAGGAGGTGGTCGATGCCGTGCCGGCGATCCGGCAATGCGCGGGCCGCCCACGACGACGCCCAATCAAGTTGCACGCCGACAAGGGCTATGATTTCGCCTTCTGCCGACAAGCGCTGCGACGGCGGGCCATCATTGCGCGCATCGCCCGCCGCAGCATCGAAAGCAGCGAGCGCCTGGGCCGACACCGTTGGGTTGTCGAGCGCACCTTGGCCTGGTTTGCCCGCTTCCGCCGTCTCGCCGTCCGTTACGAGCGGCGCGCCGACATCTTCACCGCCTTCCACCACATCGCAGCCAGCCTCATCTGCTGGCGCTTCGTCCAGAAATGGTTCTGTTAGACGCTCTTATTGCCGAGCATTGGGACGATCTCCTGCGCTTGGCCGGCTCCCTCAAGCTGGGCCTCGTGCAGGCTGGTGGGTTGATACGGACACTCCAGACGAACGACCGGCCGACCCGGTTGGCGCGGGCGCTGGAAGAACTGGGCCGGATCATCAAGACGCTCTACCTGCTGGCCTACATCGACGACGAAGCCTATCGCCGCCGCATCCTCACCCAGCTCAACCGCGGCGAAGGCCGCCACCAGCTCGCCCGCACTGTCTTCCACGGCAAGCGTGGTGAGTTACGTCAGCGCTATCGGGAAGGTCAGGAGGATCAACTCGGCGCTCTCGGCCTGGTCGTCAACGCCATCATCCTGTGGAACACCATCTACATGGATGCCGCGCTCGACCAACTGCGAATGGAAGGGTTCGACGTTCGCGACGAGGATGTGGCCCGCCTGTCGCCACTCGCCCACGAGCACATCAACATGCTTGGCCGTTACGCCTTCACCCTGCCCGAGCCGGTGGCGCGGGGTGAACTGCGGCCATTACGCAGTCCGACGGCCCTGGTCGATGAGGACGCCTGAATGGTGACGTCGTCGATTAGCATCCGCTGCGACCTTACCTAGGTTTTCTGTTCCGCTGCTACTCGGACCCCCCCTTCAAACCATCTGGGGATTTTTCGGCCGACCGTTCCGGGGAAACTTCATTCGGCCTTTACACGCTCTGCGCAAAGCCGGCTTCGACCATGTCGTGGTGGAAGCCAACGGATCGTGCCTGACCGCCTTCGTGTCGGACGCGCCGATCACCCTATCCTCCTCGGGCGGCGAGGGCGGGCATGCGTCCGTCTACGACCGCTATCTCGAAGAGCGCATGCGCGTGTCGCCGCCGGGCGGGCCGGTGTGGAACGGCGCCGCGGCGCGGCTTTTCCGGCATCGCACCTTGAACGGCCGGTTCCTGGAGGCGCTCGAACTCTACGGC
>JAEYTN010000420.1 GCA_023433985.1 Pseudomonadota bacterium
ATCGTGATCCAGAACCTGCCCGAGCCGCCGCGCGGCATGAACATCACGCATGTGGACGTGGTGGTGCGGGTGAGGAAGTCGCGCGCGGGGGAGTAAGCCCCGGGCCGCCAAGGAGCAGGGTGCGTAGGACGCCCACTCCACCATGCTGCGCATCGTCCCCCTCCCCGCTGCGCGGTGGAGGAGCACTCGCGGCGTTGGTGTTTGCCGCTTTTTTGGGGGCGCTGAGTTCTGCTCGAGGCTCCGCCGCGTGGCCGGCGTGGGCGAACCCTGGCCTCAGTCGAACTTTTCGTCCTTGTAGACGCCCCAGAGCTCGGCCTGCTTCAGGTAGCCGTTGAAGCTTTGCGGGCTGCTGCCGGCGGGGTGGGAGGTGGCGACCACTTCGCACCAGGTGCCGTCGCATTCCTTGATGTCGACGCGGAACTTCGAGGTCAGCCAAGCGCGCACGCCGGACTCTTCCTGCGGGCCGCGAAGCAGGGCGACCTGCTCCCCATCGGGCTTCCAGGGAGCGACGAGGCCGGCACGGTTGCCGACCAAGAGGTTCTGGTGCAGCCAGCCCTCGGAGCCGTCGACGTCGCGAATCTTCCGCCAGGTGTCGAACTCCTGGATGATCTCCACGGGCGTGCCGGCCTTCACGTAGACCCAGGCGACGGCGTACTTGGTGCCGGGGCCGACGCGGACATTGATCGGCGTCGAGCGGGTGGAAACGAAGCGCGGCAGCGGCAGGCCGCTGGGATTGGTCGGGGCGGAAACCGCGGGGACTACCGGCAGCGACGCAACGAACAGCGCCGCCAGCGCAGCCGCAAGAATCGCCCTCGCGGTGCGCCCGTGTTTGCGGCCGGAACGGGCCGCGGAGCTCAGCTTTTCGAACATGGCTTTGCAGGGGTGTGCTTTTTTTCTACACTTAGGCAAAAGACCTTAATGGTCGCTGAAAGCGCCCGGATTTGACCCTCAGCCGACCCAAGATTTTCGTCACGCGGCGCCTGCCCCGGCAGATCGAAGCGCGGATGGCGGACCTGTTCGACGTGACCTGCAAACCGGTCGACGGCTCGCTCAGCGCGGACGCCATCGTGGCCGCCGCCGAAGGTATGGACGTGCTCGTCTCGTCGATCAACGATCCGCTCGATGCGGCGCTGATCGGCCGCCTGCCCAGGTCGATCAAGCTGATCGCGCAGTTCGGCAACGGGTACGACAACGTCGATATCGAAGCAGCCTACGCGGCCGGGATCACCGTTACCAATACGCCCTCGGTGCTGACCGAGGACACGGCCGACATGGCGATGATGCTGATGCTCGCCCTGCCCCGCCGGCTGGTCGAGGGCGCGGGCGTGCTGCCGGCGACGGGCGAATGGCCGGGCTGGTCGCCGACCTGGATGCTCGGCCGGCGGCTCAGGGGCAAGGCGCTCGGCATTGTCGGCATGGGGCGGATCGGCACGGCGGTGGCGACCCGGGCCCGGACGTTCGGGCTCAACATCCACTATTTCTCGCGCAACCGCCGGCCGCCGCAGGTGGAGGAGGCGCTGGAGGCCCGCTACTGGGATTCGCTCGATGCGATGATCGGCGAGGTCGACATCGTGTCGCTCCACACGCCGCTCAACCGCTCGACGCACGGCATCCTCAACGCGGCACGGCTCGCAGCGATGAAGCAGGACGCGTTCGTGGTCAACGTGTCGCGGCCCGAGCTGATCGACGAGGGGGCGCTGATCGCCGAGATCGAGGGCGAGCACCTCAGCGGGGCGGCGCTCGACGTGTTCGAGAACCGGCCGGCGGTGAATCCGGCGCTGCTGGCGCTGGCGCGCGCCAACCGCGTAGTGCTGACCGCGCACATGGCTTCCGCCACGCTCGAGGCGCGGGTGGAGATGGGCGAGATCGTCATCGTCAACATCCGCGCCTTCATCGACGGGGCGCAGCCGCCGCACCGCGTGCTGCCCGAGGGCAAGGCGAAGCTGGCGCGAGGCTAGCCCACGCTAGTTCACCAGCTCGCGAAGCCGCCCCTCGATGAAGCGTCGCTCCGCCTCCTGCTCGGTGAACTCGAGCGCGGCCCGGTAGGCGGCACGCGCCTCGTCGCTGCGGCCCAGGCGGCGCAGCAGATCGGCGCGGGCGGAGTGGGCATAGCGGAAGCCGCCGAGCTCGCCGCGCTGGAGCAGTGCATCGATGAGGTGGAGACCAGCCTCGGGACCGTCGCGCATGGCAATGGCCACGGCGCGGTTGAGCTCGACCACCGGCGACGGGTCCGCCTCGATCAGCAGGTCGTAGAGGGCGGCGATCTGCGCCCACTCCGTCTCCGCCGCCGTCGCGGCCTCGCAGTGGATGGCGGCGATGGCAGCCTCGATAGTGTAGGCGGAGACGGGCTGGTGCGTCAGCGCGCGCTCGACCAGCGCGATCCCTTCGGCGATCTGCCGCCGATCCCAGAGCGAGCGATCCTGGTCGGCGAGCAGGACGATATCGCCCTTGGGGTCGGTCCGGGCGGCCCGGCGCGCATCCTGCAGCAGCAGGAGCGCGAGGAGGCCCATCGCGTCGGGTTCGGGCTGGAGTTCCACCAGCTGGCGACAGAGGCGGATGGCCTCCGCGCAGAGCTCGGCGCGGATCGCCGAGACGCCGTGGGTGGCCGAGTACCCCTCGGTGAAGATCAGGTAGATGACGTGCAGCACCGCATCGAGCCGTGGCCCCAGCTGGTCGGGCTCGGGCACCTCGTAAGGCAGCGCGAGCTGCTTGATGCGGTTCTTGGCCCGCACGATGCGCTGGGCGATGGCAGGCGTCTTCGACAGGAAGGCGGCCGCGATCTCCTCGGTGGTGAGCCCCGCCACCTCGCGCAGGGTGAGGGCGATGCGGGCGTCGGCCGGCAGCTCGGGGTGGCAGCAAGTGAAGATCAGCCGCAGCGCGTCGTCGGCGATGGGTTCGGTTTCGGGGGACAACTGCGCCTCCTCCTTGGTCGCGGCGATCTCACGGGCGATGGCGGCGAATCTTGCCCGCCGCCTGATCCGGTCGATGGCCTTGAAACGCCCGGCCGAAACCAGCCAGGCGCGCGGGTTGGCGGGGACACCGGTCTTCGGCCACTGCTCGGACGCGGCGAGAAAGGCATCGTGCAGCGCTTCCTCGGCCCGGTCGAAATCCCCGAGCAGGCGGATCAGGGTGGCGAGCACCCTGCCCGACTCGGCGCGCCAGATGGCCTCGATGCCGCTCACGGCCGGTCCGGATCGGGGATGGAGTAGACGGGACGCACCTCGATGCGGCCGAGCTTCGCCAACGGGATGCCGGCGGCGAGGCGGATGGCTTCGTTCATGTCGCGCGCCTCGATCAGGATGAAGCCCCCCAGATGCTCCTTGGTTTCGCTGAAAGGCCCCTCGGTGGTGGAGATCTCGCCATTGCGGACCTTCACCATCACGGCGTTTTCCGGCCCCTGCAGGGCCTCGGCCGCTATGTAGTGGCCGCCGGCTTCCAGCTCCCGGTCATAGGCCATCGAGTCGCGGTCGAGTTGGCGCTGGTCGCCCTCGGAGAGGCCGCTGAAGGTGTCGGGTCCCATGTGGACGAGGCAGAGATAGCGCATCTGAGGCATCCTTTCGGTTGGTGATGCCATCTGGTCGAAGGGTCGCCGATCAATTCGACACGGGCAAGCCGGTGCAGTTGCGAAAAATCTTAAGCGACGGGTAAGCGCCGCTTTCACCAGCCCGCTTCACCGCGTGCTAAGCGCTTTCCCCGATCGACACACGGGTTGGCGCTGAGCTCAGGCATTATGCGCCGGACATGCATCCTGGGGCTTTGACGAACCGTGTTTCCGAGCCTGTTCCGATCCATAGGCCGTAACGAGCTGCCGCCTATGCCAGTGCGGTCGCGCATGCTGAGCGTGGCGACGATCGCCCTGGTGTTTGCCGTCATCGCAGCCTCGATCTACGGCTTCAACCACGTTTCGACGCAGCAGCAGGCGCTCGCCAGCCTGCGCGAGCAGGGCACGCAGCTGCGCGACATGCAGCAGGCGCTGGTGCAGGCCGACGCCGACGTGCAGCACGTGCTGGCCGGCGAGCCCGGGCCGCTGCCCGACTATTTCGCGCGGATGCAGTACCTCACCGGCGACGCGGCCGAGGTGTTCGCGGAATTGTCGCCGATCACGGTGGAGGGGATCAGCGCGCCGCAGCCGGCGCCGGCCCTGATCGCCGCACTCAACACCGCCTGGGACGAAGCGCTGCATCTGCGCTCGATGGGCGACCGCGAGGGTGCCTACCGGCTGTTGGGTGAACGCAACGCCTCCGAATCGGTGTTCGCGCTGACGACGCGGCTGCGCATCCTGAGCGCGGAGGCCGATGCCAGCTTTCGCGTGCACGAGGAGCGCATCCGCTACGGCACGCTGCTGGTGCTGATCCTGCAGCTGGGCGGCGGCTTCCTCGCCGTGCTCGGCCTCGTCTATGCGTTCCGCTCGTCGGTATCGGAGGCGGACGGCCGCGCTGCTGCCGTCGCATCGGCCGATGCGTCGCGCGAGCAGGTGGGACGGCTGTTCGAGATGGCCGACGTGCTGCAAAGCGCGGCCGACCACATCGACGCCAACGCGGTGCTGAAGGCGACGGCGGGCGACCTGCTGCCCGGCTTTCCCGGAGCGCTATATGTGTTCAACAATTCGCGCGACCGGCTGGTACTTTCGACCCACTGGGGCCGAACCGATGGCGAGCCGCTGAGCGAGACGATCAACCCCAATTCCTGCTGGGCGCTGAAGCGTGGCAAGCCGCATCTCAACCGCGCCGACGGCGAAAAGCTCTGCTGCGCCCACCACGCGCACGAAACGGCCACGGTGCTCGAAATCCCGATGATCGCGCGCGGCGAGATCGTCGGGCTGTTGCAGCTCTTCGCTTCGGGCGAGGATGCCGAAACGCGGCTCGGCACCGTCACGGAACTCGGCTCGGCGCTGGCCGATGGGATGAGCCTCGCGCTCGCCAACATGGCGCTGCGCGAGAAGCTCAGGAACCAGGCGCTGCGCGATCCGCTGACCGGGCTCTACAACCGGCGCTTCATGGAAGACAGCCTGCAGCGCTTCGTCCGCCTCGCCGACCGCGAGCAGCGCGAGGTGTCGCTGCTGATGGTGGACCTCGATCATTTCAAGCGGCTGAACGACGAGCATGGCCACGCCTTCGGCGACCAGGTGCTGCGCGACGCCGCGACGACGCTGCTGAGCGCCTTACGCGAGACCGACATCGTCTGCCGCTATGGCGGCGAGGAACTGGTGGTGATCCTGCCCGATTGCCCGCTGGAGCGTGCCGCCGACAAAGCGGAGTTCCTGCGGCTCCGTATCCAGGAGCTGTCGGCCACGCACGGAGCCGACATCAGCGCCTCGTTCGGCGTCGCCAGCCTGCCGCACACTTCGCAGAGCGTCACCGACCTGCTTTCGGCCGCCGACACGGCGCTTTACCGGGCCAAGCAGAACGGCCGCAACCAGGTCATGAAGGCGCCGCTCCGCCCCTACCGGCTCGATCGGCAGGAGGATGTGGAGATCGCGCAGGTGGAGGAATTCCCGCGCGCCGCGGCCGAGTAGGCTACGGCCAGGCGGGCTTGGGCTCGGGGATCACCACCGGCTGGACGGTGTCGAACTTGTTCGAGACGAAATCGCGGTCGAGCTTGCCCAGCGCGGTGTTCACCTCCACCTGCCAGTTCTTGATCGCCGTGCTCTCGGTGGCCTCGTTGTTGAGGCAGATGGTCTTCTTGAGGTTGTTGCGCACATAGGCACTCGACTGGTCGTCGGGTACCGAGACGCAATAGGCGCTGGCCGCGCCGGTGGTGGCGACGAGCAGCAGTGTGGCGATGAGCGTACGCATGGCCGAAATGTGGGCGCGCCGGGTGCTAACCGCAAGTCACGATTGCGGGGGCGTTGCTGTCGAGGCGCGGACCACGAGCTTCACCGGCAGCGTTTCGTGTTGCACCGAAGCGTCGCCCGAGAGGATACGCTCGACGGCGCGGCGGCCGATCTCGGCGATGGGCTGCTCGATGGTGGTGAGGGCGGGCGAGCAGAGCGCCGCCTCGGGCACGCCGTCATAGCCGATGACCGACACGTCCTCGGGAACACGCAGGTTGCGCTGCTTCAACCACTCGAGCGCGAACATGGCGACGCGGTCGGACATGGCGAGGATGGCGGTGGGCCGCTCGGAGCCGGAGAAGAGGAACTCGAGGCCGCGCCAGGTGCTCTCGCGGGTGCTGCGGGTCTCGTAGACCGGGATGGCCTCGCGGCGGACGCCGTGGCGCTCGAACACCTCGAAATAGCCGATCGCGCGATCGCGGGAGGTCGAGTAGGTGGCGTTGGCGATGGCCTCGAGGCTGGCCGGCCCCTCGTGCTGGTCGTCGAGCTCGAGCGCCAGCACGCCGACGCGGCGGTGGCCGAGGCCGGCAATGTGCTCGGCGGCGAGGATGCCGCCCTCGTAGTCGTCGGAGCCGACGGCAGACACGGTGGGATCGGGCTTGCCGAGGGCCAGCGCCACGAAGGGCAGCTGGCGCTCGCGGGTGAGTTCGACCAGCCGCTCGCCGCCCTCAATGCAGAGCAGCACGAAGCCATCGACCAGCGCGCT
>JAEYTN010000426.1 GCA_023433985.1 Pseudomonadota bacterium
ACCCTCTACATCCTGTTCCAGGAACTGCAGGCGGGTAACATTAGCTTGAAGACCAAGTTCAAGGTCTCGAAATACGCCGCCTCCGCGGTGCCGACCAAGCTGGGCATCAAGGCCGGCTCGACCATCACGGTCGAAAACGCCATCAAGGCGCTGGTCACCATCTCCGCCAACGATATCGCCCGCGTCATCGCCGAGAACATCTCGGGCTCCGAAAGCGCCTTCGCCAAGCGGATGACCGCGACCGCCAGGGCGCTGGGGATGGGCAGCACCACCTACCGCAATGCCTCGGGCCTGCCCGACAAGGGCCAGGTCACCACCGTGCGCGACCAGGCCATCCTCGGCATGGCGGTCTACGAGCACTTCCCCAAGTACTACGAGTATTTCCAGACCAAGAGCTTCTCGTACGGCAAGCGGACCTACGGCAACCACAACCGGCTGCTCGGCTCGAACGGCGTCGACGGCATCAAGACCGGCTACACCAACGCCTCGGGCTTCAACCTCCTCACCGCCGCCCGCAAGGATGGCCGCCACATCGTCGTCGCCGGCTTCGGCTTCGACTCGAGCGGCACGCGCGATGCCAAGGTGCGCGACCTGGTGAAGACCTACCTGCCCAAGGCCCGCTCCGGCTCCTACCTCCAGGCCGCGCTCATCCCGCAGCCCGGCCGCAAGGGCTCGACCGTCATGGTTGCCGATACGAGCGACCAGCCGGTGGTGCCGATGCCCTATCCCAGCTTCCGCCTGAACGGCGGCGTGGTCGCCGTCACCGCGAAGATGCAGCCGGTCGAAGCCACGCAGCAGGCCGACGACATCACTGTCGCCTCGATCGACGGCGCCCCCGTCCCGGTCGCGCGCCCCGAAGAGCTCCAGGCCGTCGAGGCCGTCAACACGCTCGCCGCGCCGCAGGGCAGGCAGGATCGTCCGCTCGACGTGATCGGCGCCTGGATCAGCGACACGTTCGAGCTCGGCGCCGCCCCGGCCCCGCTCGGCGAGACCGCTCCCTCCGCCCCGCTGCTGCCGCCGGTCGGCATCGGCGAGGAGGGCGAGCCGCTCGACCTCATGACCTCGGGCGCCGTGGCTGACGCGGCTCCGGTCGCGGTCGAGAACCAGCCGCAGCCCGCCCCGCTCGCGGTCGCCGTCGTCGAGGAGACGACTGCGCAGGCCGTGACCGGTGGCTGGATCGTGCAGATCGGCGCCGCGCCCACCGAAGGCGGCGCCAACCAGCTGATCCGCGACGCCTCGGGCCAGATCGATACGCTGGCCAGCTTCAAGTCCTATGTCGAGCGCTTCGAGAAGAATGGGCAGGTGTTCTTCCGGGCACGGTTCGGCGGCTTCGCAGCCCGCGATGACGCCGCCCGCATGTGCAACGAACTGAAGAAAGTGAAGATGAGCTGCCTCGCCATGCAGTCCTGACCGGGACTGGAGGGCAAGGGGCAGCCGCCCCAGGGAAGCGAATTGTGGCCTGTGTTTGGAGTAGCCCCAATGAGCGAACTATCTAGCCTGAGCGAGCTGGCCCGCTTCGTCGGACAGTCGAGCCTGGCTTCCGAAGATGCCGAAATCCGCGCCATGGCCGTCAACTCGATGGTGGCGCGGTTCAATCCCGGCCTGAAGCGGCGCAGCGTCACCGAGTTGCTGGGCGCGGTGATGAGCCTGTCGGCCCGCACCCGCCGCATGCTGATGCCGCCGGTCGAGATCGACCTCGACGTATTCACCCCCGCCGGCGGCCGCGCGGTGCGCGTCACCCTGCCCCGCCGAACCGCCTGACGGAACCCCCACAGGCCGCGCTCGTTCGCCTCCGGCACCATGTCGGAGGTAACAATTGGAACTGCGCAACAAGATTGCACTGGTCACCGGCGGCGGCTCGGGACTGGGCGAGGCAGCCGCCAGGGCGATGGCCGCTCAGGGCGCCGAGGTCATCCTCGTGGGCCGTACGCCCGACGAGCTCGAGGAAGTGGCGGACGCGATCCGGAACGCAGGCGGCAAGGCGCTGGCGCTGAAGGCCGACGTCTCCGACGAGCCGCAGATGCAGGCCGTGTTCGACCGCGTCCGCTCCGACTATGGCCGGCTCGATGTCGTCTTCGCCAATGCCGGCGTCAACGGCACCTGGGCGCCGGTCGACGAACTCACCTACGACGAATGGAACAAGACCCAGCAGATCAACCTGGGCGGCACCTTCCTCACCGCGCGCTACAGCGTTCCGCTGATGAAGGAGCGGGGCGGCTCGCTCATCATCACCTCGTCGATCAACGGCACCCGCACCTTCACCACGGCCGGCGCTTCCGCCTACGCCACCAGCAAGGCCGGCCAGCTCGCCTTCGGACAGATGCTGGCCCTCGAGCTCGCGCAGTACCGCATCCGGGTCAACGTGATCTGCCCCGGCGCCATCGAGAGCGAGATCAGCGACAACACGGACCAGCGGAACACCGAAGAAGCCGAAGTTCCCGCCGAGTTTCCCCAGGGCGACGTGCCGCTGACCAAGGGGAAGCCCGGCAAGGCCGAGGATGTGGCCGACCTCGTGGTCTTCCTCGGTTCCGACCGCTCCAGGCACATCAGCGGCACGCCCATCTGGATCGACGGCGCCCAATCGCTGCTCGTCTAGTTCCGAAACCGCCGCTTCCGCCCTTGACGCCGCGCCGCCGGACGTCGTTCCTCGCCTCCGGACCGGAGGGAGGCAATTCGTGGAACTCAGCAACAAGATCGCCCTGATCACCGGCGGCGCATCGGGCATAGGTGCGGCCGCCGCCGTGAAGATGGCGGACGAGGGGGCGGAACTGGTCCTCCTCGACCGCGCCCCGGAGCGGCTGGAGCAACTGGCCGATGCCATGCGCGCCAACGGCTCCCGCGTCACCACGCTCGTGGCCGATATCGGCGACGAGGCGCAGATGCAGTCCGCCTTCGGCCGGATCGCCAACGAGCACCCGCGCCTCGACATCGTCTTCGCCAACGCCGGCATCAACGGCGTCTGGGCGCCGATCGAGGAGCTCACCTACGCCGAGTGGAACGAGACCCAGCGCGTCAACCTCGGCGGCACGTTCCTCACGGCGCATCTCAGCGTCCCGCTGATGAAGGCGCAGGGCGGCTCGCTGATCATCACCTCGTCGCTCAACGGCACGCGTACCTTCACCCAGGCGGGGGCCACCGCCTACTCAACCAGCAAGGCCGGCCAGCTCGCCTTCGGCCAGATGCTCGCCCTCGAGCTCGCCCAATACCGCATCCGCGTGAACGTCATCTGCCCCGGCGCCGTCGAGACCAACATCATCGACAGCACCACCCGCCGCAACATCGACCGGGCGCAGGTGCCCGCCATTTTCCCGCAAGGCCGCATCCCGCTCACCAGGGGCAAGCGCGGCACCGCCGAACAGGTCGCCGAGCTCGCCCTCTTCCTCGCCTCCGATCGCTCCAGCCACATCAGCGGCACGCCCATCTGGATCGACGGCGCCCAGTCGCTGCTGATCTGAAGGTCGTGGACCGGTCATCAACCCGGCGAGTGATCCTCCACCGCGAAGCGGGGGAGGGGGACCAGCCGAAGGCTGGCGGAGGGGGCGTCACAGGCGGGAACAACCGGTAGCGCTGCCCTCACCCACCCCTCATCCGCCCTTCGGGCACCTTCTCCCACAAGGGGAGAAGGCGTGCCGTCCACCGCTTCCCCTCCATCGATGCTCCGTCGCCCCGAGTTCGCCTTCTCCCCTTGCGGGAGAAGGCGGCGGCAGCCGGATGAGGGGTTCCGCATCGCGTCGCGATGCGCGACCGGAGCGAAGCGACGGGCGATACCGCCCCCTACTCCGCCACCCCCTGCGCCATGTGCTCGAACAGCATCGGCTCCTGCGCCGTCTGCGCCAGCGCCTTGCTCGCCTCAATCCGCGCCCTGGCCCTGTCGCTCACCGGCAGCTGCAACGCGGCCACGAGCGCCCGATACTCCTGCCGCGCGCTGAGGTGCGACATGGACGGCAGCCCGCCCAGCATCTCCTCGTCGAGGGGGTCGAACACCGTCATCCCCGTCGGGAACAGCGAGCGGAAGATCACCCGCTCCGCAATCCCCTCCGCCACCCGGCAGCCCAGCCGCACGGCAATCTTCTCGATCGCCGACTGCACCACCTTGGCCGAGCGCGAGGGCAGCATGGAAATGCGGTTGCGCACGATCACCCAGTCCACCGTCCGCCCGTCGATCGACAGCCGTTCGGTCCGCGCCCGCTGCACCAGGCGGGCATAGTGGCTCATCTCGCGCGGATCGCCGGTCACCGGATCCACATGCGCCATCACGTCGAGGTCGATGATCGAGTCGTTGAGCGGCGTCACCAGCGTATCGGCCAGCGAATGCGCCAGCCGCGTCAGGTGCGTGTCGAAGCCGGGTGTATCGACGATCAGGAAGTCCGCATCGCCCTCGACCTCGATGATCGCCTGCCGGAACAGGTCGAACTCGAGCCGCTGGTTCTCCTTGATCGAGTCCGATTTGGAGAGCGGCAGGTGGTAGTGCGTGGCGTGCGGCAGCTTCTGGTCGTGCGCCTGCGCCCAGTTCCGCCGGTTGCGCACATACTGGGTCAGCGTCTGCTGCCGGCTGTCCACGTCGATCGAGGCGACGCGAAACCCTTGGTACATCAGGTAAACGGCAAGATGAAACGCGGTGGTCGACTTGCCCGAGCCACCCTTCTCATTGCCCACGACAATGACGTGCGTCCCGCTACGCGGCATATACTTTTCCCCTGCCAGTCCGCTGTTGACGCTACAGCGGGATTCGGCAAATCACCTGCGCCCGAACTCAACCATGCCGGGATCGCCGGTCCCGCTCAAGGGCTGTTTCAACATGGGACAGTGACGAACCTGCGACGTGGCTTCAAAGCCGCGCTTCGAGTGCGACGCGGTCGGGCAGGAACATGGTCTGGCCCCGCCTGTTGCTCTCGTAGACGAAGTCGCGCAGCGACGGGCTCTCGGCCGTGAAGCGCGAGATGTCGCCGAGTACGGCAAAGCGGAAGCCGTATTGCTGCATCTTCTGCAGCACCGCCCCGGCGAGCCCGGAGCTGAGCCAGAAGAAGTCGTCGACGAACCTGTCGGCCGGCACCGCGATCACGTCCACCTCGAGCCCATAGGTCGCCCCGATGATGTCGTTGGCATCGGCCTCCGCCGCGATCTGCGGCCCCTCGTAGAAGGCAACGCGCATGCCCTTGATGGTCTCGACCTGCATCAGATCAGTCCCAGCCGCGAAAGCTCGAGGGCCAGTTCCGCCGAGCCTTCCTCGGCGAAGCCCGCTTGCCCGAGATCGGACGGCGCATCCTTCGGATCGAGATAGCGCCAGCCCTGAAACGGCGATTTCGGCCGCGGCACCGTCCGGATCATGTCCGGAGCCATGATGATGTCGCAGCAGGCGAGCCCCTGCCCGTCCACCGCCTCGGCCAGCCGCAGGATCGGCTGCCGGCAGCGCACCACGCCCGATATCACCCAGTAGACCGAGCCGATGCCCTCGATTTCCGCCCGGCGCTTCGGCATCGTCCGCGTGCGGTGAACATGCACGTCCTCGCCGTAGTCGGCGCCCCACCAGTGGGCGCGCTCCGCGCGATAGGACTCGAGCTCCTCCAGCGTCGAAACTCCGACGCAGAGCTTGATCATATGCATCATGCGTGGCCGGCTGCCTCGCGCTTGGCCAGGGCACGCTTGGCGAGTAGCAGGTCGATCTCGTCCTGCTCCACCACCCATGGCTCCTTGATCGCCTCGGCGAGCCATTCCTGGAAGGCGGGCAACGCGTAGATCGCCTCGACATACTCCATGGCGAGGTCGGTTACCGGCAACTCATAGGTTCGGATTCGGGTCGCGACCGGCGCGAACATCGCGTCCGCCGCACTGAACTGCCCGAAGAGGTACGGCCCGCCCGAGCGCGAGATCAGTTCGCCCCAGAGCCGCTCGATGCGCTTCAGGTCCGCGGCCACCTCGTCGAGGTCCACCTTGCCCGGGTGCGATGCCTTGAGGTTCATCGGCGCGGCGTCGCGCAGCGCGTTGAAGCCGCCATGCATCTCTGCCGCGGCTGCCCGTGCCAGCGCCCGCTCGACCCGGTTCGACGGCCAGATGCCCTTGGCCGGATACTTGTCGTTGAGATACTCGATGATGGCGATGGTCTCGGGCACCACCACGTCACCGTCGACCAGCACCGGCACCTTGCCGCTCGGCGACTTCTTGCGGATGTTCTCCTGCCAGCCCTCGCCGTTGAGCAGCACCAGCTCCTCGTCAAAGGCGATGCCGAAATGCTTGAGCACGAGCCAGGCGCGCAGCGACCAGCTCGAATAGTTCCTGTTGGCGAAAATCAGCTTCATGGCGGTGCGCGTCCCGGGCCCTCAATGTCGAAGGGCGCCGTGTGGCCCGGCGCCCTTCCCAAATTCTTACTCTCGGCAGACCCTCTAGGTCTAGGCTGCGTTCCCGTTCTAGGCGCCAGCAACTACGATCGAGACTACGAGCGACATTGCCAGCAAGCAGACGATGGTCCAGGACATCGTCGGTAGTGCGGAACGCCACCACTCGGTCTTGGAATGGCCGCGCATTCAGGCTCCCTAGTTAGCTGTCGTTCAACCACCGTTCATCCTCGTGTCGGATTTGCGACGGTAATGGAGCGTTAACCGGGAAACAGGGAGTTGGGAAGTGGCGGGAAAGCCACACCAAGTGAGTCGAGATTAGCTGTGGACAACCGGTTCAGAACAACCCGAACCACAGCCCCGCCAAACCCAAAAACGCAAAAAAACCAATCACATCGGTCACCGTCGTGACGAACACCGACGAGGCGATCGCGGGGTCGACCTTCAGCTTGTTCAGGGCCAGCGGGATCAGAATTCCTGCCGTCCCTGCCGAGATCATGTTGATGATCATCGCCATGCCGATGACGAATCCCAGCCCCGGATTGACGTAGCGGACCGCCGTAATCGCGCCCAGCAGGACGGCGAAGATGCAGCCGTTGAGGAAGCCGCCGCTCACCTCGCGCACGATCAGGCGCCGCACCCTGGTGCGATCGAGGTCGCGCGTCGCAAGGGCACGAACGGTGACGGTCATGGTCTGCGTGCCGGCGTTCCCCCCCATCGAGGCGACGATGGGCATCAGCGCGGCAAGCGCAACCATCTGCTCGATGGAGGCGTCGAACAGCGAGATGACGAAGCTCGCCAGCATCGCCGTCAGCAGGTTGACCACCAGCCAGGGCGCCCGGCTCCGGACCGCCCTGAAGACGCTGTCGGAAATCTCTTCGTCGCCGACACCGCCGAGCAGCTTGATGTCTTCGGTCGCCTCTTCGTGGATGACGTCCACCATGTCGTCGACGGTCAGCACGCCCACCAGCCGCTGGTTCTCGTCCACCACGCCGACTTCCACCAGGTCGTAGCGCTCGAAGATACGCGCCGCCTCCTCCTGGTCCTCGGTCGCGTCCACCGTGAGCACGGAGCCGTTCATCAGGTCCTCGATCCGCACCTGGCGCTTGGCGCGCAGGAACTTGTCGA
>JAEYTN010000456.1 GCA_023433985.1 Pseudomonadota bacterium
CCAGCGCCGATCGAGAGGATCAGCGAGGCGTATTCGAACGGGGCGACCACGCTCATGTCGGCGTGACGGTAGGATTCGGTGAGGAGAATCTGCGCGATGCCGCCGAAGATGCCGGCCGCGATGAGCATCGTGAACTGCTCGGGCGTCGGCATCACCCAGCCGAAGGGCAGCGTGCAGAGCCCGAAGATCGAGGACGTGATCGAGAAGTAGAGGACGATGGTGGCCGAGCGCTCGGTTTCGACGAGGCGGCGCACCAGCACCATGGCGGTGGCGGCAAAGAAGCAGGAGATGAGGGCGACGATGGCGCCCAGCGTCGCGCCCGAAAGGTTCTCCACCCCTCCCGAGAACACCGTGAGGCGCGGCCACATGATGACAATGACGCCAACGAGGCCGACCAGCACGGCGCTCCAGCGATAGAGGCGCACCTGCTCGTGGTAGAACACGGCGCTCAGCACCACGATGAGCAGCGGGGTCGCGTACTGGATGGCGATCGTCTCGGGCAGCGGCAGCTGGGTGAGCGCAAAGAAGCCGGTCATCATGCCGCCGGTGCCGACGAGGCCGCGCCACAGGTGGCCGAGCGGGTGGCGGGTCTTGAACCCGACGATCAGTTCGCGACGGTACACCAGGTAGACGAGGATCGGCACGATTGCGAAGAACGACCGGAAGAACACCAGCTGCCCCGAAGGCACACCCTGCGACGCCTTGAGCAGCGTCGCCATGCCGAGGAAGACGCAGACGGAGGCCAGCTTGAAGGCAATGCCCGTCATCGCATTCTGACGGGGCATGGGCGCTGGCATCGACAAGGGCAGGTCTTTCGGGGGCGGCGCAGGAGGGAGATCGCTAGTGTCATAGCGTTTGCCGCGCAACACTTCCATCGGGTGATTGGAACGCGAATGCCTGCCGGGCATTGGCGAGAGACCCGCCACTAGCGTAGCGTCAGGCTGATGCGCGAGACACTGCTTGCCCTTGTCGAGAATATTTCGCTGATCGCGGCGTTCGTCTTCGCCAATTATGTGCTGGCGGCGATCTGCGCGATCCGCGAAGTCGTGGCGGGCCGGACGAGCCAGGGCTCCATCGCCTGGCTGGTATCGCTGGCCTTCCTGCCCTTCCCGACCGCCTTCGTCTACCTGGTGTTTGGCTGGAAGCACTTCGACAGCTACGCCAAGACGCGCATGGAGGTGCGCGGCAGCCGCCTGATCCGCTCCGAGGAACTGGCGGTGATCGACCGAGATACGGGCAAGGACTGGCCCGTGCAGTTGCGCGCCGCCGGCATGCCTTTCCTCGCCGGCAACAAGACCGAGCTGCTGGTCGATGGCGAGGCGACCTTCGAGTCGATCATCGACGGGATCGCCACCGCCGATCGCTACGTGTTCGTGCAGTTCTACATCATCCGCCACGACGCCCTCGGGCAGCGCTTTGCGGCGGCGCTGATGGAGCGGGCGCGAGCAGGCGTGGCGGTCTACGTGCTCTACGACGACGTGGGTTCCAACCGGCTGTCGGAGGAGTACAAGGACCGCCTGCGGGCCGAGGGCGTGAAGATCTTCGGCTTCAATCACCGGCACCGTTTCCTCCGCATCTTCGGCCCCATGCGGATCAACTATCGCAATCACCGCAAGAACGTGGTGGTGGACGGCCGGATCGGCTGGACGGGCGGGCTGAACGTCGGCGTCGAATACCTCGGCCAGGACCCGCGCTTTGGGCATTGGCGCGACACGCAGCTGAAGGTCGAGGGCCCGGCGGTGTCGTCCTTCTCGCTGATCTTCCAGGAGGATTGGCTCTGGGCCACCGGCGAGGTGCTGCAGGTCGAGCCGCCCTCGCCCATCGACGAGCCGGGCACCACCCCTGCCCTGCTGATGGCGACCGGCCCGGCGGATCGCTTCGAGGCCTGCGCCATCGCCTTTTCCGACGTCATCGCCCAGGCGCGGCAGCGGCTATGGGTGGTGAGCCCGTACTTCGTGCCCGACACCGACATGCGAACGGCGCTCTACGCCGCCCAGTTGCGCGGCGTGGACGTGCGGATCATGCTCCCCGAGAAGCCCGACCACCTGCTGGTCTGGCTGGCGAGCAACGCCCATGCCGACGCCATGGTGCAGCACGGGGTGGGCGTCTACCGCTACCATCGCGGCTTCCTGCACCAGAAGGTGCTGCTGATGGACGACCGCATGGCGAGTGTCGGCAGCGTGAACTTCGACAACCGCAGCTTCGCCATCAATTTTGAGATGACCGTGTGGATGCCCGATCCGGCGGTGGTGAAGGCCGTTGAGGACATGCTGAAACACGATTTCGCCGGCTGCCACGAAGTGACGCGAGAAGATGTGGAGCGCCGCGGCACGGTTCGGCGTTTCATCGAGCAGGCTGCCAAGCTCCTGTCGCCAATTCTCTGAAAAACATGATCAAAGTCGCATCCTACAACATCCGCAAGTCGATCGGCACCGACCGCCGCCGGGCTCCCGACCGCATCCTGAAGATCCTCGAGGAGCTCGATGCCGACATCGTCGCGCTGCAGGAGGTGGACCGGCGCTTCGGCGAGCGGGTGACCACCCTGTCGCCCGACCTGATCGTCGACCACACGCGCTACCTGCCGGTGCGTTTCGGCATCCGCGACCAGAGCCTGGGCTGGCACGGCAATGTGCTTCTGGTGAAGAAGGGGGCGCAGGTGCTGGGCCAGCAGCGGATCGAGCTGCCGGCGTTCGAGCCGCGCGGAGCGGTGATGGCCGACGTCGAGGTGCAGGGCCAGACTGTGCGCGTGGTCGGCATGCACCTGGGCCTCACGGGCGGCTACCGGCTGAAGCAGGCGCAGGCCGTCGTCAGCCACCTCGAAAAGCTCGAGGGACGGATGCCGACAGTGATCATGGGCGACCTGAACCAGTGGAGCGAGGATGGCGGCTGCCTCGCGCAGTTCGCCCGGCACCACAACGTCATTGCGCCCGGGCCGAGTTTTCACGCCCGCCGGCCGATGCTGCAGCTCGATCGCATCATCACCAGCCGCGACCTGCGGCTCGAGGCGACTGGCGTCCACCACTCGGCGCTGGCGCGTACCGGTTCGGACCACCTGCCGGTGTGGGCGACGCTGGAGCTGATGCGTGCCGAAGCGGCGGCTTAACGCTGCCGCCGCGCCGGGCATTGACATCGGTGCGCGCTCGCGCATGAAGGGCGGCACGTAACCCAGGGCCTACCGATGACGCTCTCACAGCTTTCCACCCCCCTCACCAAGGATCAGGCCTACGCGCTGGTCGATGCCGTGATGGCCGCCGAGGACCTGGCCATCACCGCATCGGCGCATGAGAACGAGGAAACCGGCGAGTGGGTGTTCGAGGCGACCTGTGACAGCGAGCCGAACGTCGAGGCCTTCGATGCGCTGGCGCACGAGGTGCTGGGCGGCCGCGTGAGCTTTGCGGTGGAAGCGATCGACCCCGACGTGAACTGGGTGGCGAAGTCGCTGGAGGGGCTG
>JAEYTN010000491.1 GCA_023433985.1 Pseudomonadota bacterium
GTTCTGGCCCTGTGCCTTCGGCCTCGCGCTGTCGACGCTCGACGATCCGTCACGCGGCTTCGACGTCGGGGCGCTGATCCTGTTCCTCATCGGCTCTGTGGTGATGCGCGGGGCCGGATGCACATTCAACGACATCGTCGACACCGACATCGACATGAAGGTGGCGCGCACGCGCTCGCGGCCGATCCCGTCGGGACAGGTGACCAAGAAGCAGGCCGCCCTGTTCCTCGTGGCCCAGTGCCTCGTGGGGCTGGTCGTGCTGCTGCAGTTCAACGGCACGACGGTGCTGCTCGGCGTCGCCTCGCTGGTGCTGGTGGCAATCTACCCGTTCATGAAGCGGGTGACGTGGTGGCCGCAGCTGTTCCTGGGGCTCGCGTTCAACTGGGGGGCGCTGGTGGGCTGGGGCTCGCAGGCGGGGTCGCTGGCGTGGGCGCCGGTGGTGCTCTATGCGGGCTCGATCCTGTGGACCATCGGCTACGACACCATCTACGCGCTGCAGGACGTGGAGGACGATGCGCTGATCGGGGTGAAATCCACGGCGCGGCTGTTCGGGCGGCGGGCGCGGATGATGGTGGCGCTGTTCTACCTCGCTACCACTGCGATCTGGGGCGTGGCGGGGGCGCTGGTCGGGGCCGGCGCCGTGTTTTTCACCGGACTGTTGGCGGTGGCGCTGATGTTCGCCTGGCAGGTGTGGTCGCTGGATCCGCGCGACACCGGGAGCGCGCTGACACGGTTCCGGTCGAACCATTGGGTCGGCCTGGTGCTGACGCTGGCGCTGGTGGCGGAGTGGCTCTGGTAGCGGGCCGAGCGCAAAGAAGAAGGGCCGACCCCCGGAAGGAATCGGCCCGCTCGTATGTTTGGAGGTCGTACGAGGCTATCCGGCAAGTCAAACGTGCATGGGATCGTTGCCGGTTGTAGAACTATTAACGGCGCTTAACCCATTCGGGTTGCACCGGATGGCTCACGCTCCGGAGAAATCGCCGGGCTTGCGGCGGTTCAGGAAAGCGGGGCGGCGCGAGGCCTCGGCAACGAGCTTGCGGCGGCCATTGTTCTGGCCCAGGTGCACGCCGTCGACGGTCTGCGAATAGGGAAGGAGGTTGCCGTCGCCGGCCTTGATGTAGAGCGGCAGGCGGAGCTTCTTGCCCCAGTTCTGCCACTCGGCCACGACGTTGGCGTTGCCGACTTCCTCGAACACCCGGTAGTTGAGATCGGGATCGCCGTGCACCAGTTCGATGGCGCTCGACAGGATGCCGTCCTCGGAGATGGAGGTGGAGACGGCGACACCGACGAACTCGTCGACCGGTACCTTCACCTTGATGGCGACGCCGCTCTTTTCGAGCGTCCTGCGCACCGTGACGGTCTTCACGGGCTCCCTGGGACCGTTGTCGTTGGCCGGCCCGAAGTGCCTGGCCGGCGGAGCGGCACGACGCGGCGCCCGGCCTTCGCCGAACAGCAGCACGACGGTCGAGCCATCGATCCCGACGGAAGAATTCATGGTAAGCCTCACTGTCAACTTTCGAGAGCTTATTGGTTGCTGCCCTCTTTGATGGCCCCAATCTACGCGCCCCCCTTGCCGGGCGGCTTAAGAAACGGGGTTAAGTTTATATGTGTTTTGAGCAGGGTTAGCGGCAGGTGACCGGGTGTAACGCACCGTTCACGACGGTTGCTGGGGTTGGGTTAACCAGCGAGGGGTGGGGCGGCCGGAGGCTGACCGCGTGCCGGCCATGCGGCGCCGAAAATGCATGGCGGCAACGCCAGCCATGCCCTTGTTCCGCCATGCCGATGCGCCTAGAAGGCGCGCGGGAATACGGAACGCCTATGGACGCCACAACGATCACCACGCCTGCCGAGGACCGCGAGTTGCTGCGAGCTTCGGCCGTAACGGCGGGGATCATTGCGGCCGGCTACTTCCGGCGCGACCTCAAGACCTGGACCAAGGAAGGCGCCTCGCCGGTGAGCGAGGCCGATGTCGTGCTCGACGACTACCTGCATGGCGCCCTGATGAGCGCGCGGCCGGACTATGGTTGGCTGAGCGAGGAGACGACGGACGATCCGAGCCGGCTCAACCATCGGCGTGCCTTCATCGTCGACCCCATCGACGGGACGCGCGGCTTCATTCGCGGCGACGACAGCTGGACGGTGTCGCTGGCGGTGGTGGAGGATGGGGTGCCGATCGCGGGCGTGGTGTATGCGCCGGCGCGGGACGAGATGTTTGACGCGGCGGTGGGCGAAGGGGCCCGGCTCAACGGGCGGCCACTGCAGCGGCAGCGGCACCCCGGCCGGGTGGCGCCGCTGATTCCGGCGCCGGGCGCGGTGCACCAGGAGCTCCAGGCCTCCGGCTTCGAGTATCAGCGCGGGCCGTACTTTCCTTCGCTGGCCTACCAACTGGTGCAGGTGGCGACGGGGCGGCTCGATGCGGCCGTGGCTCGCCGGGGCGCGCGCGACTGGGACGTGGCGGGAGCGGCCTGCATCCTCGGCGAGGCGGGCGTGGCGATCGAGGACGTGTGCATAGGTGCATTGCGCTTCAATCGCCCGGAAATCCGGCACGGCGCGCTTGCGGCGCTCGGCGAGGCTTCGCTAAAAGCGCCGTTGCATGCGGCGCTGGTCAAGGTCTATGGCTGTCCGCAGCCACAGGAAGTCGATCTGGAGCGATCAAGGCCGT
>JAEYTN010000512.1 GCA_023433985.1 Pseudomonadota bacterium
GCCACCGGAGGCAGGACCAACCGAGGTGGCCTCGACATCGTCGGGTTTCACATGCTCCCCAACGCGGACGGCGATCACACGCTGCAGATCGTGGTGGCCGACGACAAGGCCGTGAACGTGGACACGCTCGACAGCGTTTCGGCGATGAGCGGCGATCGCCTGCGCATCAACCTGATCGTGGCCGCGGCCGAGATAACCCAGCGCGCCACTGCGCTGCAGGCGACGGGCACCCCCGAGATGCAGGCGCTTGCCGCCAATGCCCAGCGGGCGGCCGGCGAAATGTTCGCGGCAGCAGCCAGGCTGCGCGGTCTGCCGATCCCGCCGGCAAGCGACGAGCCCGCCACGCAGGCTTACCATCAGGACGTCGCCCGCATCCTGGCCGAGCATCATATCGCGCTGGTCATCACCAGCGAGTACGGCTCGATCAAGCGCCTGCAGGAATGGATGACCCGCCAGGGGATACGGACTTACCCGGAATACTTACGCTGGCTGCAACGGAGGCAAGGCGCCCGTTGAAGGCCGCCTCCCTCCCCTCCTCGCCGAACTTCAGTCGATGTCGAGCGCGGCCCAGGTCTGCCTGCCGACGATGCCGTCGGCGTAAAGCCCCTTCTTCTTCTGGAACGCGACCACCGCGGCCTTGGTCATCGGCCCGAAATCGCCGTCGGCGGTGATCCCAAGCGCCGCTTGCAGCTTCTTCACGTCCTCGCCCTGATCGCCGATCTTGAGCAGCGGCCGGGGGCTGTCGGAGCGCGCGCCGCCGGCGCTGTGGAACATGTAGGCGGCGAACAGCTTCGCGTCGTACTTGTTCGCCTTGTAGGCCGGCCCGTTGTAGCCGCGCGCGAAGCCCGCCCAGTCGAGCCGGATGAGCTCGTCCGCCAGCCCGTTTTTCTTGACGAAGCTGACGAAAGCATCGAGCTGCGCCGGCTCGCCCGAGACCATCGCCTGGACGAAATCCTCTGCGCTGGCGAAGCCGCACACCTTATAGTTGTCGCCCATGATCTGGAACGCGCCCCAGCTCGCCGAGCGAAGTGCCGCGTCGCGGTCGAGCTTTATCGCCTCGCCCAGCCGGCCGTATTCGCGCGAGCCGCCCTTGTATCCGCCCCATTTCGGATGGGAGATATGGGAATGCGAAGCGTCGAACTTGCGCTTCGTCAGCCGCGAGAAGTAGTGCCGCTCGAACAGTATCTTGGGGCGCTTGTCGGGGAGGAACCCGCCGCGACTCTCGACGTCGATGACCGCGCGGACGGCCGCTACCTGACATCCAAGCTTCTTCGCCGCCGCTTCGATCGCCGCGTCGTCGAGCGGCGTCGCGTTGCCTGCAAATTCAAGTGCCATGATGACCTCCTCTGGAGTGAACTGCCCGATCTAACTTGTCGGCGGCCCGTGGATCCTTCTCCGCTTCATTTCAGACTCCGTCCTGCGGATAAGGGTAGTCACATGCTCCGGCGGGCAGACCGCGGCTACGGATGCGGTCGTCGGTCGCGACGTATCCCCAATTGACCAGCCGCCTGGCATGGACCCGATCCATCTTCGTCAGCCGGGTCGGCGTGGCCGCCAGCACGAGGGCCGCCTCCCGATCGTAGGGTGGCCCGCCGGTGGGCCGCGGATCGACGAGGAAGTCGCTCGATACCAGGAAGCCCATCCGCCGAAGCTCGGGATCGCTGGTGTGAAAGCCGTCCCAGATTTGCCGGAACCGCAGCGCGCCGACCTGGTCCTGCATGATGAAGGTGACCCGAAGGGCTTGGCTGGGCATCAGAAAGATGCCGCCCGGGTCGTACTGGAAATTGGCACCCGCATCGCTGACGTAAATGGTCTTCGCGCGCTTCCAGACGCTCTCGATGCCCAGGTTGTCGTAAACGCCGCCGTCGGTCAGGTAGAACTTCTTCGGCGGATTGTGCCCGTGGACAGAATCGGGGAACGGCGTGAAGCGGCGCCCGTCGAGCTTGATGGTCACCGGCGAGAGCACCGGCGGAAAGGCCGACGACGCGGCCACCGCATCCGCGAGCAAGATACCCTGCGGATCCCATTCGCCGACGGTGTAATCGGCAATCCGGCGCTTCTCCATGCGCACCAGCTTGCCGCTGTGCAGGCTCGTCGCGTTGAACACGAAGCGCGGGCTGTCGGGCAGGTCCGTGAGCTTGGTGCCACCGAACAGCACGCGATCGTAAACCCGCGTGACCCAGCTGCCGTTGAGCCCGGGAATGCGTCCGATCACCCCCGCGACGACATCGATCGACCGTTGCGACATCTCGAGGATCGGCTCGGCGACGAGTTCGCGAAAGCTCGTGCCGTCATCGCTCCAGTCGATCTCGCGCCACCGCCGCGCGAGCATCCCGGCGACGATCGAGCCGCCCGACACGCTGGCGAACCTGTCAACCGAGCCGAGAATCTCCGCGTCGCGCAGGCGCCAGAGGAAGCCGAGATGAAACAGCATCGCACGGTAGCCGCCGCCCGACAGCGAGACGGCAGTCACGGCTTCGGCGCCCTCGTCGAGGGCTTCGGTGTGGTCGAGCTCAGGCATCTTCACCGTCTCCCAGTTCACGGTCGAACACGGTGAATTCGACATAGAGGTCCTCGTCCACGATCCGCGCTGCAAATCGGGCGGCCGATTCCTCACCCGTCATCTTGCGGTTCATAGCAACCGACTCCTCGGCCGGCCGGTCGCCGCGCAGGATACGGCCGCTGGTTTTCTGGATAAGCGCGTCGTTCAGATGCGCGTCTGGCATTTCCCACGTGCCCGACTGTCGCCTGGCGAACTCCTCGTCGGTCGGGATCATGGCTACCAGGTCCCCATGCGTCATCAGCTCGAGGCCCTTTTCGCGCAGCGTCGCATTGTGACTGCCGTGGTGACCGACCTTGTAGAGCCGGGCGGCGGCGAGAAGATCCTTGCTCGCCACCGGCAAGGTCTCGCCCTTGCCCTCCTCGCGGAACTCGACACCCTCCCAGGACACCCAGTTGCCGACCTGCGCGTCGGCGGCGAACACCATCGTGCCGGCCCCGTCGGGAAGCTCGAAGGCCAGGACGAGGCTGGTGTTGTTGGTGTTGTTGTCCATCTTGAGTGCGAGCGAGGAGAAGGTCGAGCGCATCGCATCATCGATGCGCCGGTGCTTCAGCGGCTCGCCGGAGGAGAAATCCGCCCCCGGCCACTCGTCCTCGAAATAGCGCTCCCGCAAGTAGCGTGTCGCCTGCGCCTCCGTGGTTTCGTCGCCCGCAACGACCGTGGCGTCGCGCAACTCGACGAAGCTGCGCCAGCGATGGCTGGGGGAAAACGGCGAATGGCTTTGGGCCTCGCGGCAAACGTTTCGTTCGTTTCGTACCTTGTCATTGCCAGGTGGATTTTGCGTCGGCTCGAGCGATCCGAGATACTCGCCGGCCAGCGCGAAGTAGGTTTCCGGATTCTGGGTCGAGGGGAGCCCCTTGCCGAGCAGCTCGCGGTCGCGCGGCGGGGCAAGGACATAGGTCTTGAGGCCGATCGATCCCGGAGTCCGGGTGACCTCCCCGGGCGAAAGGTAGCGTGTGTGCTGCGCCCAGTCCTTCAGGGCGAGGTAGATCTTCCGGCTGCCGCGACCGATCTTGCCCCTCCCGCTGACGCCGAGCGCGCCTTCGGCCCCGGCGGTCGCGCCGCCGTCCCCGTCGTCGAGCGGAACGGCGAGCGGCCCGGAGAATCCGGCCAGGCCCAGGATCGTCTCCGTCTCGAAATCGTCGACGTCGGTCGTTACGCCGAAGCGCGCAGCCATGCCGGCGAGCGCAGCGTAGGACTGTCCGAACTGTTCCTGCAACGCCTTGCCGTCCGGATCGTCCGGGTTGTCTATCCACGGCATCCACAGGTGGGCGAACTTGCGCTCCGCGAAGATATCGTCGGCGAGCTGGAACCCGCAGATGTGGTCGTAATGCTCGTGCGTGACG
>JAEYTN010000561.1 GCA_023433985.1 Pseudomonadota bacterium
CTGCATGGCTTCGAGCAGTGCCGACTGGGTACGGGGCGTGGCGCGATTAATCTCGTCGGCCAGCAGAAGCTGGGTGAAGATCGGTCCGCGCTGGAACTCGAGATGGTTGCGCCCGTCCGCTCCCGGCGCCAGCACCATCGAGCCGGTAATGTCGGCCGGCATCAGGTCGGGCGTGAACTGCACGCGGGCAAAATCCAGCCCGGTGGCGGTGGCGAGGGTGCGCACCAGCAGGGTCTTGCCGACGCCCGGCGGCCCTTCGAGCAGTACGTGGCCGCCGGCGATGAGGCCGGTCAGCAGGTCGTCGATCGCGCCTTGCTGGCCGAGGACGATGCGGCCGACCTCGTCGCGCGCCTCCCTGAGGACCGCGAGCAGGCGGTGCATTTCAGCGTCGGCGATATCGGGGGTCGCGGTGTTGGTGGCGGGCAAGGACCAGTTCTCCTCAGGCGGCGACAGGCGCGGGTTCCGTGCGCGTCTCGCGCCGGCGGCCAGTTGGTTGGGTATCGTGCATGTGCGGTTGGGATGCGGGGCGGATGAGCCCGGTATAGCGGACGGCAAGTTCCAGCAGCAGCGCGGCGATGCCGGCGGCGAGCCAGCCCTGCCAGAACGGGCGCGCCTGCCAATGAAGCGCGTCGCCCTCGGGCTGGCGAGTGGCCGCAGCGAGAAGTGCAAGACCATCCTCGCGCAGGGCGGGGCGCAGATGCGCAGGATAGTTGGCGTGGGTGGCGGCCGAAACCGCCGCTTCGCCCGCGGTCGCCTCGAAGGTCACTGGCCCCGCATCGGCGGGATAGAAGCGGCCCTCGTAGAGGCCGGGGCGGATGCGCCGGAGCGGAACACTGCTCGTAGTATCGCCAGCCGTGGCGACGAGCGCGGGGGCAAGGTTGCGCAGCGCACCGGCGACAGTGACGCGTGCCTCGATCCCGTCTCCGCGTTCGGCGAGCGTGACGGTCAGGTCGCTGCGATCGACCGGCGGCAGGAACTGGCGCAGGGCCTGCGACCACAGGGCCGAGTATCCCGGCAGCTGCTGCCATGCGGCCGACCACGGACCAACTGCGTCGGTGGCGAGCGCCAGAACCGAGCCGTTGCCATGGCGCCAGGAGGCAAGCAGCGGCATCGCCTCGTTCTTGCTGTCGAGCACGGCCATGGAGAGCGTCGCCTCCGGCTTGGGCGTCGTCAGCACGAAGCCGTCGATGGGCGGCATGGTTTCGGGCAGGCCGCGGAGGAACGGCTCGGAACGCGAGGCCCAGAGCGGCTGCGTGCGGCGCTCCTCGATCGGCGCGCCCGAGAGCAGCATGGCCTCCTGCGAGAGGATCGAGGGCAGCGCGGCGAAATCGTCGGTGGCGTGGAAGGTGCCGCTGCCCAGCCGGGCGATCTCGGCCACCAGCTCGCGCTCAGCGCCCTTGCCGATCGACACTGAGGAGACGGTGATGCCCTCCGCCCGGATTCGCGCGAGGAGGCCCGGATAGTCGGCCGGCTGGCTCAGGCCATCGGTCATCACCACGATGTGGCGGGCCGGGCTTTCGAGGCCGCGCAGCATGTTGAAGGCCGCCTCCAGGCCCGGGTAGATCTCCGTGCCGCCGCCCGGATCGACGGTGCTCATGGCGGCCGCGACGGCATCGACGTTCACCTCGCTGAGCGGCAGCACGGTGGTCGCCTCGGCGTCGAAGACGACGACGCCGACCTGGCTCCTGGCGTTGAGCAGCTTCACGGCCGAGAGCGTCGCCTGCTTGGCGACATCAAGGCGCGTTTCGTTACCCACCGGCTGCTGCATGCTGCCCGAGCGATCGAGCACAAAGACCAGCGTCGCCTCCGGCATGTCGCGCGGCACGCGGCTCGAGAGTGGCGACAGCTCGTCGAGCGGCGTTTCGAGGTAGCCGCCGGGACCGAACGCATTCGGCCCGCCGAGGATCAGCAGCCCCAGCCCTTCATTAGCGACGGCGGCCTGCAGCTCCTGCTGCTGCTGGGTGGTGAGCGCAATGGCCGGCAGGTCGAGCAGCACCGCGCCGTCATAGCCGCGCCAGTCGGCCGCCAAGTAGGGTGCCTTCACCGGCAGCACGGCCTCGGCGACGACCTCCTGCGTGCCGAGCCAGTCGACGAAGGCGGCGGCCTGCGCCGGGTCAGCGGCGATCACCGCCACCTTGCCCGGCTCGCGGACATCGAGAATGCGGTGAATGTTCGATGCCGGGCCGGTGCCGACGCGCAGCTCGTAGTCGGCCGTCCCGGCAACCGCTTCAGGCATGACGGTGTCGATCCGGTTGTCGCCGGCCACGAGGTCAACTTCCTGCGAAACCAGCTCGACCCCATCGCGGGCGATCGTCAGGGTGGCGCGGGTGGCCGTTGCGCTGTGGACGATGCCGGTCAGCTCGAACGCATCGCCAGCATAGATCGGCCCCGGAGCCTCGATGTCCGCAGCCACCACGCCATCGAAGGCAGCGGGTGAGCGGTTCAGGTCCAGCACGATATCGCGGGCATTGAGCTCGGATGCCACCCGTCGGGCGTCGGCCGCAGCGAGGCTGCCCTGCCCATCGACGAGGAGGCGACCGGGCCGGTCCCACGGCAGGCTCGCCGCGGCAAGGCGGACGGCCAGACCATCGTCGCCGCCACGCTCTGCATTCGCTCCCGACACGCCCACCGGCATCACGGCCCGGCCCCATTCGGGCCAGGGCAGCGGCACGTTCACTGCCGCGAGCACCAACAGTCCCAGCGTCCCCAGCCGCAGCGTCAGGACGATGCGGCGACGCAGGTGCAGCGGGCTCGACTTCGCGAGGCCGGCCACACGCAGGAACCGCTCGCTGCCGGCCCCGGCAATGATGGTTTCGACGACCAGCACCAGCACCACAAGCGCCAGTAGCCACGGCCAGAGCGCCAACGGGAACGGCGCGGCCTTCGAGGCCACCGCGGCTTCCTCCGCCCGCGGGGCGACCACGCCATTGATGGCGATGATCTCGGACCGGTCGCCGGCCGAGACGCGGTAAAGGCCCACATTGGTAGGCCGGAAATCGGCGACCGGCAGGGGCTCGGCCTCGCCCGGCACGTCGAGCCGCTCGATCGTGCCGCCGGCATAGCGCGCATCGAGCCCGCAACGCTCGCCCACCAGGCATCCGGTCCGCACCGCGCCTTCGGCCCGTAGCCCCAGCCAGTCCATCAGGTTGGAAGCGAAGACCGGCAGGCTCGACTGCCATGCCCAATCCGACGTTCGTGGGTCGAACAGAAGCCGCAGGCCGCGGTCGTGCGCCGCGATCAGCGGCACGCCGTTGGCGGCGAGCAGCGTCTCCCCCGCCTCGCCCGGCACCCTGTAGTGCTCCGCGACACTGATGCCGGTCCAGTCGACGCCCGCCATCAGCGGGTGCCCGGACATCGCGGCGGTCGGGACCAGCGCGCCAGCGGCAGCGATCTCCGCCTCGCCGACACCGGCATCGCCGATCCAGACAACATTGCCATCGGGCGCACGGGCGATCCGCTCGTTGTCCACCACCACGAGGTCATAGCTGGCGCTGTCGGCCGGCAGCCCCGCGGCCTCGTAGATCTCCGTACCTTCCACCGCAGCGATGGCGTTGAGCACCGGCTGGCCGCCCTCCCCGACATAGAGCACGCGGATCGGCTTCGGCGCCGGGGCGGTGACGAACCACGCGGTGTTGCGCGACGGGTTGGCGTCGGGGCTGACGGACACCGAAACCACACCCGGCCCCGGCAGTTCGAGCGGAATGCTGAACTCACGTGTCACCGGGCCGCCGGACAGCTCGACCTCGGGACGGCCTAGCACCTGCCGCGTCCACTCGAGCGGCGCCGCACCGGCTTCTGCCGCATAGCTGACGATCAGCTCGGTGCCGCCGAGCCTGCCTTCGAGCAGCACCTCGCCGTTCAAGATGTAATGGAACGGCTTGTCGCCTTTGAGCTCCAGCCTGGCCGAAAGGCTTGCGTCCGCCCGCGTTGCCGGCGGCAGCACCACGGACTCGATGGCCGCGTCCTGAGGCAACCCGGGCACCGCGACAGGAGCATCCGAAACGACGATCACAGCCGTCGCCTCGTCGGGCTGCGTGATCGGCTGCACCAAGGTCGTCGCGCGATCCCATGCGGGGCTCCCGTCCTCGGGCGTAATGGCGTCAAAGACGCTCCCGGGCTGTTCGGCACGCTGCCGCACTGCCAGAGGCACGACCTCGTCCCCGACGGCAATGACCGAAACCAGTTCGCCACTCCGGGCGGCGGCCAGCCGCTCCGCCAGCTGCCGCTTCGCCATGGCCAGAAGGTCGGCGCCGTCCTCACCCGTCGCGTTCATGGCGGCCGAGCGATCGACGAGGAACACCCAGTGGTCGATCTTCTGGTCGCCGTGCAGCACTGGCTGCGCCAAGGCGAGCGCGGCCGCAGCGACGGCGAGCAGTTGCAGCGCCAGGGGCCAGCTCGGCCTCGGCCAGCCGAGCTTCCGGCTGCGCTTCTGCTGCCCGAGTTCGATGCGGCGCCAGATGGCGAGGCTGGGCACACGCACGGTGCGCTTGAGCCGCATGTGCAGCAGGACGACGAGGACGCCGACGGACACCATCAGCAGGCCAACCGGGGCGATGAAGCTCATGGCGCACCGTCCCCGTCGCCGGACAAGCTGTTGAAGTAGCGCGCAACGACGGGCAGCGCGTCCGCCTCGACCGACTGGCGATGCGTCACCTGCGCGGCAAAGCGAGCATAGGCTACCGTTGCATCCACGGTGCCGGTGCCATCGCTGGTATTGGCGGCGGTCGGCACGAAGACCCGGATGTGGCCGTCCTCCTGCTCGTCGGCCGCGGTCAGCGCCATATCCTGGGTCGGGTCGGGCATGGTCTCAAGGAAGCCGCTGTCATCGAGCAGCGGCTGCGAACCGCCGCCGGCGGTGTTGCTCTCGCCCTTGCCCGACTGGGCCGCACCTCCGGCCGAGAAGCTGCCTGCATTCTTCAGCTTCTGCGACTGCATGGGGCTGGCGACGAACTCGTCGCCGCCGGAGGGTCCGGTGTCCTCGCGGCCGCCGGCACCATCGGGTGCCGGCTCATCGGCCGGCGCGTCGCCTTGGGCGAGCTCGGTGTTGGCAGCGGTGCGCTCGCGGGCGAGGCCGTACATGTCGACGGGCGTGCTGTCGCCCGATGAGCCATTTCCCAGCGCCTCGCGCCGGGTGCGCTGCGCTTCCATCGCGGCCTGCGCATTGCCGAGGACAGCTGCCGTATCACCGGGCTCTTCGCGCAGCCAGTCGGGCAGTTCCTGGCCAAATCCGGCCCGCGCATGCTCGAGCAACGCCGCGAGTTCAGCCTCGACGGCTTCGGGCGCGCGGCCGGCCGCCAGTTCCTCCACCAGCTTCTCGGCCTGCCGGGCGACGGCCGCGAGGTAGTCGCTGCGGCGCTGCCGCGACTCCTGCGCCAGAAGCTCGGCCAGTGCCTGCACGGCCTCGGCTTCGATCGGCGCATCCGCGTCGACGGCCACTGAGGCAGGCGCAACCGGCGCGATGGCGCGGTCCGTCATGATGGCGACCGCACCGGCCAACAGGCCGGCTGCTGCGAGGAACGCCAGCGCGGCGAGCGTCGGTCGCCCGAGCAGCGGAACGATGCGCG
>JAEYTN010000575.1 GCA_023433985.1 Pseudomonadota bacterium
AGGCTGAGCTGGGTGAAGAAATACTCCTGCGGGGCGGTGAAGATCATCTCCACCGGCTGCGGGAACACGGCGCGCCGGTAGGGCTCGACGAGAATCTCGTAGATCGGGCTGGCGATGAAGAAGCACCCGATGAGGAGCACCAGGAGCACGATGAGCGAGCGGATCAGGCGCTTCCGGAGTTCGACCAGATGGTCGAGCAGCGGGGCTTCGCTGCCGGTGAGTTCGTCGTCTTCCGTGGCCGGAGCTGCAAGCTTGGACTGTTCGGCCATGGCTTAGGGCTTCTCGTCCGCGGCCGGCTTCTTGGCGGCAGGTTTCCGGGGCTTCTTGGGCGCGGCCTCGACCGGCGCGGCGACGGTTGCAGCAGCGGCCTTGCGGGTACGCGGCTTGGGCGCGATGGCCTCGACCGGAGCGGGCGATTCGATGAGCTTGGTGGCCTTGGCTGCCTTCCTGGCCGGTGGAATCTCCTGCACGGCGACCGGCGCCGAAGCCGGTGGCGCGCTGACCTTCGGCACCTTGGCGGCGCGCACGCGGGCCGGTTTGGTTTCCGGAGGCGCGGGGCTTTCGGCGGCGCTGGCCACGACCGGCACTGCGGGCTTGGCCGGCTCGGCAGGCTTGATCGGGTTGGCGGGGCCGGTGAGCGGCGTCATCGCGGCGGGGGCGAGGCCGGCGGCGGCCTTGATTTCGTCCACGACGCTTTCGGAGGCGGGATCGGCCGGCTTGAGCGCACCCGAGGGCTTCACCTCGCCGGTCGGTGTCGTGGTGTTGAATTCCTTGCGGATCGCGTCGGCCGTGGCCTTCAGCGGCGCGGTGACGGAGTTGCGCAGGTTGGCGATCTCGTTGAGGCCGGTGGTCTTGTTCAGCTCGCGCTGAAAGTCCGAACCCATACGGCGAAGCGTGCCCGCGAACTGGCCGACACGTCGCATCACGGCGGGCAATTCCTTGGGCCCGATGACGATCAGGGCCACCACCCCGATCACGAGCAATTCCAGCGGGCCGACGCCGAGCATTCTAGTCTAGCTCCAGGAGCAGAAGGTCGAGATCCTCGAAAGGATCAGGCGTCCTTCTTTTCGGGCTGGGCGACAGGCTCGACCGTGGTCGCTGCGTCGATCTGCGGCGCGGGCTTCTGCTCCTCGTCGCGCATGCCCTTCTGGAAGGACTTGATGCCGGAGGCGACTTCGCCCATCAGGCCGGCGATCTTGCCGCGGCCGAACAGCAGGACGACGACGACGGCTACGATAAGGATGCCCCAAATGCCTGGCGCGTGCATGGATAGTCTCCGACAGATGCCTTACGCGGTTACTAGCATGCAGAAATAGGTTCAATCAGAGGCAAACACAAGGACGTGTTCGGGTTCTCGGGGATGAAACGTCGCAGCCGGGGATTAATCCTCGGCGTCGTCGGCATCCCCGTCCTCGAGCGGGTCCTCGTCGTCCCGCAGCGGGCCGTCGAGGGGAAGCGGGATCTGGAAGCTTGGAGGCAGGCGCGAGGAGAGGAGCCCTGCTCCCTTCAGTTCCTCGAGCCCCGGCAGGTCCACCAGCGATTCGAGGCCGAAGTGGTCGAGGAACGCGTCAGTGGTCCCGTAGGTTACGGGGCGGCCGGGGGTACGGCGGCGGCCGCGCATCCGGACCCAGCCGGTCTGCATGAGCACGTCGAACGTACCGCTGCCGGAGGCGACGCCGCGGACCTCCTCGATCTCGGCACGGGTCGCAGGCTGGTGGTAGGCGATGATGGCCAGCACCTCGAGCGCTGCGCGGCTCAGTTGCCGGCTCTCTGTCTCCTCGCGACGGAGCAGGAACTGCAGGTCATCGGCGGTGCGGAAGGCCCACTTGTCGCCGCGGCGCACGAGGTTCACGCCCCGGCCGTGGTAGCGCTCGGCCAGGCGCTCGAGCAGCAACGGCACGTCTGCCCCCTGCCCCAGGTGCGGCGCGATCTCGGCCGGGCTCAGCGGCTCGGCCGAGGCGAACAGCACCGCCTCGAGGATGCGCAGGTTGCGCTCGGCGATCTCGTGCCGCTCGTCGCCCAGTTCCTCTTCCGCGCCGAACAGTCCGTCGGGGGCCGGCTTCATTGCAGGCTTCCCCCTGGCTTGCTGCGGCGGCGCATCAGCAGCGGACCGAAGGTCAGGGTCTGCATGAGCTCGATCTCACCCTGTCGCGCCAGTTCGAGGCTTGAAGCGAAGGTGGAGGCGGTGGCGGTCTTGCGCTGCTCGGGGGCGGCCAGGTAGCGGTCGAGATAGGCGTCGAGCGGCACCCAGTCCATGCTGTCGCCGATCAGCCGAGAGAGGATCTCGCGGGCTTCGGCCAGCGACCAGACGTTGCGCTCGAACAGGTGATAGTCCTGCGGAATGGCCTTCTCGCGCTGAGCCGAATAGGCCTTGAGCAGGTCGTAGAGCGAGGCTTCCCAAAGGTTGCGGCGCTCGATCATCACGGGTTCGGGCATGCCGCGGGCGTGGACGTCGCGCCCCAGCCTCGGGCGATTGACCAGCAGCATCGCGGCGTTCCGCATGGCTTCAAGCCGCTTCAGCCGGAACTGGAGCAGCGCCGCCATCATCTCGCCACTCGGCTCCTCGTCGCTGGGCGCGGCAGGCACCATCAGGCGGCTCTTGAGGTAGGCGAGCCAGGCGGCCATCACGAGATAGTCGGCCGCAATCTCGATACGCTTCTCGCGCACCGTTTCGATGAAGCCGAGATATTGCTCGGCGAGCGCGAGGACGGAGATGCGGCTCAGGTCGACCTTCTGCCGCCGGGCGAGGTCGAGCAGCAGGTCGAGCGGCCCTTCATAGCCGTTGACGTCGACATAGAGCACCTCGTCATCGGCGGGGCGCTGCTCAACCAGCCATGTGTCGGGGACTTCGCTCATTGCCCGGCACTTCGCTCCCTTGAGCGAAGTGCGTCAAGC
>JAEYTN010000599.1 GCA_023433985.1 Pseudomonadota bacterium
ATGCGGGGCGGGCGCGGCGATGGCGACGTCGTCGATGAGAGCTTCGGAGGTCATCTTGGCCTGCTTTCAGATCGAACGGTGAAATTGGGGGGCGACTTCTAGTACGCGCGCGGGGGTGAGCGCCACCCCCGGACATGCATAGCGATGATGCAGCACGATGCCGGCTGCCGAACGGGTGGTCATTTCGTGCGTCCTTACGCTGGTTCCATGTCGAGACGACGAAGCACCGGAGGCCGGATCGACATCGACGGCGGAGAATTACGCTTAAGACGCAGCTTAACTAAAGATCGGGGATCGTTAAGTCAACGCTAAAGTGATGGCGCCTCCTCATAGCTGCTTCTCCGCCAGGGCGCGGAAGGCATCCGGCACGCCTTCGCGCTTTTCGAGCGCTACTTCGCCGTAGCCGATGGCCTCGCGTCCGAAGCGGGTGCGAATGCGGTCGACCGCATGATCGGCGGTGAGCCGGGCCTGGCCGCGGCGGCTGCCGGTGCGGCGCGCCTCGTCGGCCAGGTCCAGCGGCAGCTCGAGCTGCAGCAGCGGGTCGCGCACCAGGTGGGCGACCGAAATGGCGAGCAGCGTGATCGTCCCCTGGTCGGGGTGGTCGGCCCGCACCACCCGCACCAGCGCCTCGGCGATTTCGGCGAGGCTGGTGGTGGCGGCAAGCGGCGAGTCGATGTTGGTCGAGCGGGTCACGGCGCTCATGTCGCGGAAGCGGACGCGCACGGTGACCGTGTAGCCGAACCAGGACTTGGCCCTGAGCCGCGAGGCGATGCGGTCGGCGAGATGGATCAGGGTGGGGCGCCAGACCTTCTCCGTGAAGGGTTTGCGGCCGAGTGCCGACTGTGCGCCGGCCGAGCGGGCGCGCCCGTGCACCACGATCTCGCGCGGGTCGCGGTTCCAGGCGAGGCGGCTCAGCTTGTCGCCCGCCGCGTTGCCGAGCAGGCGCTGCACCCAGTCGGTGCGCTTCTCCGCCAGCTGGCCGATGGTGGTGATGCCTTCGTCCTCGAGCTTGCCCTCGGTCACCGGGCCGACACCCCACATCAGCCCGACGGGCAGGGGATGCAGGAACTCGAGCTCGGTTTCGGGGTGTACCACCACCAGCCCATCGGGTTTCGCCACCTGCGAGGCGACCTTGGCGAGGTGCTTGGTGCGCGCTACGCCCACGGAAATAGGCAGGCCGAGTTCGTCGCGCACCCGCGCCCGGATCGTGCGGGCGATGGTTTCGGGCGAGCCGAACAGGTGCTCGCAGCCGGCCACGTCGGCAAAAGCCTCGTCGATCGAGATGCGCTCGACCAGCGGGGTGTAGTCCCCAAGCACCCTGATCGCCGCGTCGCCGAGGCGCTGGTATTCTTCGAAATGCCCGCCGGTGAAGATCAGCTCGGGGCAGAGTTCCTTGGCCGCCCAGCCCGACATGCCGCCATGCACGCCGAAGGCCTTGGCCTCGTAGGAGGCGGCGAGCACCACGCCGCCGCCCACCGCGATCGGACGCCCACGCAGCTCGGGGTTCAGCAACTGCTCCACCGAGGCATAGAAGGCATCGAGGTCGGCATGCAGGATGGTAGCGCGCGACATGGCTCGGACTCGCCGGTTCGGGTGAGAACATAGCAAGAACAATCGCGCCCGAGTCAAGCCGGGAGCTTCGCCATATGGACCCGTTCCAACGGCGGGCCCGTTGCGCTAGTTTCCCGGCAAATCGCGAGGTAGCAAGTTGAGCATTTCCAGCCTTTTCGCCCAGTTCGTCGCTTTCGTCGGCGGCACCATGGTGCAGGTGCGCCACAAGGGTGCCAGCCTGCCGCAGGCCATCGGCACCAGGCCGACCATTCCGGCCGCGGTGCCGCAAGGGACCCTGCCGACGCTGAAGATGCCGACCGCGCGCGGCTGGTCGGGCGGCAGGAAGCCGATCGCGGCGCCCGGCCTCAAGGTCAACGCCTTCGCCACCGGGCTCATCCATCCGCGCTGGATCGAGGTGCTGCCCAATGGCGACGTGCTGGTGGCCGAGGCTCTGAACGAGCCGGGCAAGCCGAACTCGCTGTTCGACTGGGCCATGCAGGTGACGATGGAGCGGGCCAAGGCGGTGGGCAGCAACCCCAACCGCATCACGCTGCTGCGTGACGCCGATGGAGACGGGATCGCCGAGGTGCGGCACACCTATGTCGAGAACCTCAACAAGCCCTTCGGCATGGCGGTGGTGGGCGACACGCTCTATGTCGGCAATACCGACGGACTCGTGGCGCTGCCCTACGTGGCGGGTGAAACGAAGATCACCGCCAAGCCGAAGCGGCTCACCAGCTACAAGCCCAACGGGCACTGGACGCGCTCGATCCTCAAGAGCTTCGACGAAACCAGGCTCTATGTCGGCGTCGGCTCGCAGAGCAACATTGCCGAGAACGGCTTCGAGGCCGAAGAAGGCCGGGCGATGATCTACGAGTACGACATCGCCTCGGGCACGCAGCGCGCCTTCGCCACCGGGCTCCGCAATCCGGTCGGCCTCGCCTGGGAGCCGACGACCGAGACGCTGTTCACCGTGGTCAACGAGCGCGACGGCATCGGCGACGAGACGCCGCCCGACTACCTGACGTCGGTCAAGGATGGCGGCTTCTACGGCTGGCCCTACTCGTACTGGAACAAGATCGTCGACGATCGTGTGCAGCCGCAGGATCCGGCCAAGGTGGCGGGCTCGCTCCAGCCCGATTTCGCGCTCGGCGACCACACGGCATCGCTGGGGCTCTG
>JAEYTN010000611.1 GCA_023433985.1 Pseudomonadota bacterium
TTTGCAAACGGAACATATTCCGCTACGCGTTGGCGGAGGGCACTTCAGGGGGACACCAGCATGGCCGACAAGGGACTCATCCTCGTCACGGGCGCGACCGGGTTCGTGGGTAAGTGGACGGTGATCCGGCTGCTGCAGGCAGGCTATCCCGTTCGCGGCACCATTCGTTCGCTCCAGCGCGCGGACGAAGTACGAGCCGGCGTAGCGACCCAGACGGGCGAGGAGGCGCTCAGCCGCCTGGAGTTGGTCGAAGCCGACCTGCTTGACGACAAGGGCTGGTCCGAGGCGATGCGGGGCGTGGCCGCGGTGATGCATGTGGCGGCTGCCATCCGTGGCGACGAGCCGAAGGATCAGAGCCTAGTCATCCGGCCCGCTGTTGAAGGCACGGCCCGCGTTCTGCGTTTCGCCGACGAGGCAGGCGTAATGCGCATCATCATGACGTCCTCAATCGCGGCAGTCGGCTACGGCCATGGCACGACACCCGGCGGCAAGCGGGTGTTCGACGAAACCTATTTCACCAAGTTCGAGAATCTCAAGTACACTTGGGCCTACTGCGTCGGCAAAACTACCGCCGAACGCAACGCCTGGGCTTACGCGAAAGAGCATGGGATGGAACTCACCACCATCCATCCGGGTGCCATCGTCGGCCCCGCGGTGGATGCCGATGCGTCGATCTCCATCGGCCTCGCAACCGGCCTCCTGCAGGGCTCGACGCCGGCCATGCCCAACAATGGCTTTGCGCTGGTGGACGTCCGCGATGTCGCCGACCTGCACGTCGCGGCGCTCGAGAACCCGAAGTCGATCGGCGAGCGCTACCTTGCCACCGCCGAGTACGTGCCGTTCCACGCCGTCGCTGATATCCTTCGCGCCGAGTATCCGGACTGGCCGATTACCGAGCGCCGTGCGCCCGACTGGATCATCAAGCTCATTGCCCGCTTCGGCGGCCCGGCACGCCAGATCATCGATGATATCGGCAACGAGAAGCACTACGACACGACCAAGAGCGTCGGCCTCCTCGGTCGCCCGTACATCTCCGGCCGCGACGCCATTCTGGCCTCCGCTGAAAGCGCCATCCGCCTTGGTCTCGTCACCAAGCCCGAGCCAAGGAAGTAGGGGCGAGCGGAGTTTCTAGCTCCCCAGGCGCCACGTTTGATAGAGTCGCCGGAGCTCCCGCATCGACTTGAGTTCGATCAGCGGCAGCCCCGCCGCCCGCACCCGTGCCCGGTCTCGCTCGCGGTTAGGCGGCTGCACGAGCAGGATCCAGCGTACCATTTCCCACTTTATGCTGTCCTTGTCGCCGGCCAAAGAGCCGGGCCGGCTATTCTTCTGGAACAGGGTGCGCCACAGGTAGCGTCGGAAGTTGGCCCAGCGGCTATCGCCGAGCAAGATGATGCCGGTTGCCCGTGCGAAGCGCTGCGGCATCAACGCCGAATAGTTCCCATCCATCACCCAGCGCTCATGGCTGATCGCCTCGTCGTGCAGGGCTTGGAACTTAGCATCCGATCTCTGCACCCAGTCTGTATCCGGCAAGTGCCGGAACAGGTCGAGATGGAAGGCCTCGGCCCCGAGCTTCTTCGCCAAGGCTACGCAGAGCGTGGACTTCCCCGAATTTGATGGCCCACAGATCATGATCCGCGGCCCCAATGCCTCGAGCGGCAGAAGCTCCGTCATCAAATATCCCCCTCGGCGCAGCCGCGCGAACCTGACGCAAACGCGAGACGGCGCAAAGACGAAAATGGGCCACCTCGGCGGAGTAGCCCAATCAGAGATGGTGGCTCCGGCTCACTCTGCCGGTTGCAGTTCCTTGCCGGTGTACACCTCCTCGACCCAGAACTGGTCCCGGCGATCGAAGCCGTTGAACGGCGTCAGCGAGGCCTGGGTGTAGGCGCCCATGAGGCCAAATTCCACCCAGTCGTCCTCGTCCACGTCCGACGGCAGGGTGAAGATCTGCGGGAGCACGTCGTAGCTGTCGCAGGTGGGGCCCCACACGGTGAAGTCCGAGAACTCGCCATTGTTGTCGTGCAGCCGCGGACCGCGCCACACGCGAGTCGGCGGGGTGAAGTGCATGAACTTCACCTCCATTAGCGAGCCGTAGGCACCGTCGTTGAGGTAGACCGACTGCCCGCCGCGCTGATGCTTCACGCGCAGCAGCAGCGAGGTGGACGAGGTCACCAGCGCCCGGCCGGGCTCGATGATAAGCTCGGGCCTGGAGCTCGAGAAATTGTCCTTCACAGCCTGGTCGATGGTCTCGAAGTAGTAGTCCATCGGCGGCGCTTCCGAGGTCGGGTATGGGGCAGGGTAGCCGCCACCGATATTGAGCCGCTTGAGCTCGATCCCGCTCTCCTCGGCGATCTTCGCTGCGGCCGCGATGTGGCGCTCATAGGCGTAGACGTCCTCGCACTGCGACCCCACGTGGAAGCAGAGCGAAGGAGTGTATCCCATCTGGTCGACCAGCCGCACGATTTCAGCCGCGCCGTCCTGCATCACGCCGAACTTGATGCCGAAATCATAGCTCTTGAGCGCCTTGCCCGCCTTGAAGCGCGTGGTCACCTCTATGTCCCGCGACGGCGTCACTACCGCGGCCAGCTGGTCGAGCTGCTGCGGGTGGTCGATCGTGAAGGAGCGCACCCCGAACTCCTCGTAGGCGCGCTCAATCTCCCGCTTGCTCTTGATGGGGTTGTTATAGTGCATCGCGGCGCCGGGCGCGTAGTCGCGCACCAGCTCCATCTCACGGTTGGAGGCGACGTCGAAGGCCTTGAGTCCCTCTTCGTGCAACTGCCGGATGATGTGTGGCGAGGGGTTGCACTTCACCGCATAGGTCAAGAGCCCGTCGAACCCCTTCTTGAACACCTTCGTGGCCCGGTGCAGCTCCTTGCGCGAAAACAGGAAGCTCGGAAAATCCGGCTCCATCTGAGCGATGAGTTGCGACGTGTTGGCATAGACCGTGGTCGGCTCAGACATTGACGGCTAACCTTTCTGAGGGTCCGGAGGTGCAGGGGAGGCAAAGCGCGCGCTGCATATAGGGGCTGGCGACCCACGGGGCAACGTCATATTTCTCCGATTACCAATCTGTAACAGCAGCACCAAAAAGACGCCGGATTCGCGGCGCTTCTCCGGTGCCGCAGCCCGTTTCCGGGCAATGGATTCCTGGACTATGTCGATGAGCAAATTCTGGATAGCGGCGGCTGGTTCCGTCATCGTCATCGCGGGGGCGCTCTACCTGGCGCCAATGGTCGTCAATTCGCCCGTCAATCGTCCGGCTGGTATCTCCGCCCACGCGCAGGAAACCGACGCTAGGACGGTGCCGCAGAGCCGCACCGAAGTGCAGCTCAGCTTCGCCCCCGTCGTGAAGTCGGTTACTCCGTCGGTAGTGAATGTCTACGCCACGACCATCAGCCAGCAGGCGCGATCGCCCTTCCTCGACGATCCGTTTTTCCAGCGCTTCTTCGGCCGTCGCGGACCGTTCATGGATAGCCGCCCGCAACGCTCGCAGTCGCTGGGCTCGGGCGTGGTGGTCGATCCGTCGGGCGTCATCCTTACGAACCACCATGTTATCGACGGTGCCACGGACATCCGCATTTCCACTAATGACGGGCAGGAATACCCGGTCGACCTGATCCTGGACGACCCCAAGACAGACCTCGCCGTGCTCAAGGTGAAGGACCCCAGGGGCGTTACCTTCCCGGCACTCGACTTCGCCGATTCGGACGCGCTGGAGGTCGGCGATCTCGTGCTCGCGGTAGGCAACCCCTTCGGCGTGGGCCAGACGGTGACGTCCGGCATCGTCTCGGCGCTTGCCCGCACCGGGGTGGAGAGCGACAATTACGAGTTCTTCATCCAGACCGACGCGGCGATCAATCCCGGCAATTCCGGCGGCGCCCTCGTCGACCTTAACGGGCGACTGGTGGGCATCAATACTGCCATCGTGTCGCGCTCCGGTGGCTCGGTAGGTATCGGCTTCGCCATTCCCGCCAACATGGCCAAGCTCGTTGCCGAAACCGGGATTTCCGGCGGCTCGCTCGTCCGGCCGTGGTTCGGCGCCCGCATGCAGGCCGTGACCTCCGATCTCGCCGACAGCCTCGGTCTTGGCCGTCCGCGCGGCGCCCTGATCGCGGAACTCGCGCCTGGCGGCCCGGCGGAGCAGGCCGGCTTTCAGCCGGGCGATGTCATCCTTTCGGTCGACGGCTTCAATATCGAGCAGCCGAGCGCCTTTGATTTTCGCCTCGCTACCAAGCCAGTCGGCGGGGCCGCCGACGTGCAGTTCTTCCGCGACGGCAAGACGGAGGACAAGCGCATCAGCCTGAGCGGCGCGCCCGATGCCGGCGATCCCGTCACCGTGTCCGGCAACACCCGTTTCGCCGGGACCACAGCCGAGACGGTCACGGCTGCCGTGGCTCAGGAACTCGGACTGCCGTTCAACACCCGCGGTGTTCTGGTGCGCGCGGTCGAGGCAGGGTCCCCTGCCGACGACATGGGCCTGCGTGCCGGCGATCTGATCCTCAGCCTCAACGGCAAGGACACAGCCGACGCGCAAACCTTCGCCGGCACCGCAAACGCGCGTCCCGATAGCTGGCGCGTCGTGCTTCAGCGCGGCGGCCGTATCATTCGCGCCGAGGTAGCTGGCTGATGGATTCATTGTTCGACGACGTCGCACCGCGCCCCCTTGCCGAGTCCCTCAGGCCACAGCGCCTCGCCGACGTCATTGGTCAGGATCACCTGCTTGGCCCCAATGGCCCGATCGGCCGCATGGTGGCGGCTGGTCGCGTTTCGTCCTTCATCCTGTGGGGGCCGCCGGGGGTCGGAAAAACGACCATCGCCCGACTCGTAGCCAAGGAAGTCGGCCTCGACTTCGTGCAACTGAGCGCGGTGCTGTCGGGGGTCGCCGACCTCCGCAAGGTTGTCGCAGAGGCCAAGGCCCTGAGGGCCGGGGCAGGGCGGCAGACGGTGATGTTCGTCGACGAGCTCCACCGCTTCAACCGCAACGTGCAGGATGCGCTGCTTCCACATGTGGAGGACGGCACCGTGATCCTGATCGGTGCCACCACCGAGAACCCCAGTTTCTCGATGGTCGCCGCACTGCTGTCGCGCGCCAAGGTCTACACTCTTCGCCGCTTCGAGAAGCCCGACCTCGCCATTCTCGCGGCGCGCGCCGAGGAGTTCGTCGGCAAGAAGCTGCCAGTCAACGAAGAAGCCCGTGACGCCATGCTCGAGATGGCCGATGGGGACGGCCGTTACCTGATCGGCCTGGCTGAGGAACTGTTCGCGCTGCCCGAGGGCACCGCGCTCGACGTCGCCGGCCTTGCCGAGACGGTGCAGAAGCGCGCGCCCGTCTACGACAAGGGGCAGGAGGAGCACTACAACCTCCTCAGCTGCTTCCATAAATCGCTCCGCGGCTCCGACGTCCAGGCGGCGATGTACTGGGCGCAGCGCATGCTGGTAGGGGGCGAGCATCCCGATACCATCTTCCGGCGCCTCGCGTGCGCCGCTTCGGAGGATGTCGGCATGGCCGATCCGCAGGCCATGATTCAGGTGATCAACGCCTGGACGGCCTTCGAGCGGACCGGCCTGCCCGAGGGTGAGTTGTTCATGGCCCAGGCGATTGCCTACGTCGCTACGGCGCCCAAATCGAATGCGGCTCATGTCGGCTTCGCGGCCGCCAAGCAACTCGCCATGCAGACGGGTTCGCTGGCCCCGCCCAAGCACATCCTCAATGCCCCGACCAAGCTCATGAAGGAGCTCGGCTACAACAAGGGTTACCGCTACGATCACGACTGGCCCGACGCCTTCTCCGGCCAGGAGTTCTTCCCCGACGAACTCGCCGGCGAGAACCGCCCCGAATTTTACCGCCCCAACGAACGCGGCTTTGAGCGCGAAGTCATCAAGCGCCTGGACTTCTGGGCCACCCGACGAGACCAGCGCCGGGAAGAAGAGGGCGGGGAGTAGAGCGTCTTGGTAATTCGGGGCCTTCCCATCCACGGCGCTCACCCGTATTACACCCCCATGAACCCCTATCTTCTCGTCGGCATTGGCGGCGCGCTTGGCGCCATGGCGCGCTACGGCGCTGGCGCGACCATCCCGGCGCCCGCAAGCGGCTTTCCCACCGCCACACTACTCATCAACGTGCTGGGTTCGTTGGCCATGGGCGCGCTGGTCGGTGTGCTGGCGAAGACCACGCCGCAGTACCATAACGAGATACGCCTCTTCGTCGCCGTCGGCATCTTTGGCGGCTTCACTACCTTTTCGAGCTTCTCCCTCGACGCCATTACGCTGATCGAACGCGGCGACGTCTTCCTCGCCACCCTCTACATCGTCGGTTCCGTAGTGCTCAGCCTGGCGGGCCTCTGGCTTGGCCTCCTTGCGATGCGAGTGCTGGCATGAGCGGTGTCCGCCAGCAATACGTCGCCCGCGACGAAGATGGCATGCGGCTCGACCGCTGGTTCCAGACGCATTTCCCGCAGGTCACCTTCGGCCACCTGCAGAAGCTGCTGCGCTCGGGGCAGGTGCGTGTCGATTCAGGCCGCGCGAAGTCGAACACCCGGCTTTCCTCCGGCCAGCTCATTCGGATCCCCCCGATCGACGCGGCCCCGCCGCGCGACCCGGATGCGATCAACACTCGCGACGCCGAAGCCTTGCGTGACCTCATCCTCTATGAGGACGATGAGCTCTACGTCTTCAATAAGCCACACGGACTGGCGTCGCAGGGCGGCTCGGGCGTCAAGCGCAGCGTGGACTCCATGCTGAAGAGCCTGCCCAACAAGAAGGGCGAGCCGCCGCGCCTCGTCCACCGCCTCGATCGCGATACCTCAGGCTGTCTCATCGTCGCCAAGACCAAGGCCGCCGCCACGCATTTCGGCGCCATGTTTGCATCGCACCAGACGCGGAAGATTTACTGGGCCGTCGTCTTCGGCAATCCAAGCCCGAAACAGGGCTCCATCTCCTGCTTCCTCGCCAAGCAGGCGGTTGGAGAGGGCGAGCAGATGGTGGTCGTGCCGCAGGGCACGCCTGGCGCTGTGCATTCAAAGTCCTACTACTCGACTACCGACACCGCTGCGCGTCGTTTTGCCTGGGTCACACTGAAGCCGGTCACCGGTCGAACCCATCAGCTCCGCGTCCACATGGCACAACTCGGCAACCCCATCATGGGCGATCCGCGCTACTTCAACATCGAGAACTGGACGGCGCCGGACGAAATCGCCAGGGGCTTGCATCTGCACGCCCGTCGTATCGTCCTGCCGCTGCGCTCGGGGCACATCCTCGACATCTCGGCGCCACTCCCGTCGCATATGCAGCAGACCTTCGAGGTGCTCGGTTTCGATGCCGAGCGCTTCGACGTGCAGGACATCGACCCCGAACAAGATTGATCACGCTCTCGCGAGCAGGGGATTAATCGCCCGCCCCGCTGTGTTCCCCTCCCGTGCCCGCCCCGGGCCCAGGGAGAAGAAACAATGAAGACGATCGTCCTCGCCGCAGCTGCGGCCTGCCTCGCCTTTGCCGGTCCCGCCCTCGCGCAGGATGCGGCCTCAATGACCTTCTTCGTCACCTCGACCGGTGTCGGCGACGGCGCCAACCTCGGTGGTCTCGCCGGGGCGGATGCCCACTGCCAACAGCTTGCGGAAGCTGCCGGCGCTACAGGCAAGACCTGGAAGGCCTATCTCTCTGCTACCAGCGAGAATGCCAAGGATCGCATCGGCGCGGGCCCCTGGCAGAACTTCAAAGGCGAAGTGATCGCCACCGACGTCGCCAACCTCCACTCCGACGCGAACAAGCTCACCAAGGAAACCGCTCTCTCGGAAGCCGGCGAACTCATCAAGGGGCGGGGCGACGAGCCGAACCAGCACCACATCCTGACCGGTTCGAACGCCGACGGCACGCTGGCGGCCGACATGACCTGCGGTGACTGGACTCTCAACGGGGAAGGCAGCGCAATGGTCGGTCACTCCGATCGCATGGGCCCCGAGTCCCTCGCCACCGGCACCTCCTGGAATGCGGGCCACCCGTCGCGCGGCTGAAGCCAGGACAACCTCGTCGGCACCGGCGGCAACGGGTACCTGTACTGCTTCGCCGCGAACTGACATACGCGCGGGGCGCCCGCAATCCTTCCCTGTGCACGGCGCAGGGGAGGAGCCGACCGAGCATCGTGATAGAGCGCTCCACCTCCGTGCGTGACACGCCCCCGATTTTGCGCGATGAAGCCCTATGCGCCTCATCGTCTTCGACATGGACGGTACCCTGATCGACACTCAGGCTCTCATCTCGGAGCACATGGGCGCCGCCTTCGCATCCCTGGGTATGCCGCCGCCCGCGCCCGCCGCCGTCCGCAGCATCATAGGCCTGTCGCTGCCTGTAGCCGTCGGCGTGCTTGCCGGCACTGAGGATGTCGACCTGATCGAGGGCCTCGTCGGCCAGTACAAGTCGCTCTACAAGGCCTCTCTGGAGCACGATATTGATCGCGAGCCGCTCTATCCGGGCGCCCGCGATGCTCTCGAGCGCCTGAGGCTTGAGCCCGAGACCGTCCTCGGCGTTGCCACAGGCAAGGGCCTGTCGGGCGTTACCCGCATCCTCGGCAACCATGGCATCGCCGGACATTTCGTCACGCTGCAGACGCCCGACCACAATCCTTCGAAGCCCCATCCCGGCATGTTGTTGCGCGCCATGGCCGAGAGCGGTGCCGACGCCGCCTCTACTGTAATGGTCGGCGACACCACATATGATATGGAGCTTGCCCGTGCCGCCGGCTGCCGGGCCATCGGGGTCAGTTGGGGCTACCACGAGGCCAATGAATTGGTGGCCGCGGGAGCAGGGGCTCTGATACACGACTATTCGGAGCTGGACGCCGCGATTAGCCGGGTCCTGGAGTAACATGCGCGAGTTTCTTGAAGACGCCCATCAGCATCGCGACGATGGCTACGGCCGTGCCCAGCGCCAGCTGAAGGAAAATCTCCCACGCCGCTTCTACAAGGAAGTCGGCGTCGGCACCGTCGGCGATGGGTTTGCCGTCACCCTCGATGGCAAGACCCCGCGCACGCCCGGCCAGAAGCCGGTGGTGGTACCGCACCGGCCAATCGCCGAGGCCATGGCCGCCGAGTGGGCCGCGCAGCCCGATCTCATCGACCCGGAAACCATGCCCACGGTCCGCCTGATCAACGCGGCGGTGGAGGCGGGAGACGAGCGGCTGCCGGCGCTCCGGGCGGAGATTGTCAAATATGCGGGCAACGACCTGCTGCTCTATCGTGCCGACGGCCCCGAAAGCCTCGTCGCCGAACAGGAAAAGCACTGGGACGGCGCGCTGGTGAAGCTTGCTCGCCATTTCGGCATCGGCTTCCAGCCGACTGTTGGCTTGCTGCACCAGCCGCAACCTCAGCCCACGCTCGATCGCCTCAGCGCCGCTGTCGAAGACATTGGACTGTTCGAGGCGGTCGCGATGGTCTCCGTGGTTGGTATCACCGGCTCCGGCCTCCTCGTCATGGCCCACCGCGAAGGACTGCTTGGCGCCGAGGAAGTCTGGTCCGCCGCCCACGTCGACGAAGACCACAACATCCGTCTCTGGGGCGAGGTCCATGAAGCGACCGAGCGCCGCCGCAAGAACCGCCGCGACTACGACGCAGCGCTGAAGGTGCTGGAAGCCATCCGCGCCTGACTCTGCCGAAGAGCCTTTCAGGTGTTCGGCCGTCGCATCCCTCGATATATTTCTGGTCGCGGACATAAGTCCGCCAACGAGAGGAGCGTCACATGTCGAAGTACATCATGCTGCTCAATTGGACCGAGCAGGGCATCAAGTCGATCAAGGACTCCGCCTCACGCTACGATGCAGCCAAGGCGTCGGCTAGCGGGATGGGGATTGCGTTCGAGGCGGTCTATATGACCTTCGGGCAGTACGATCAGTTGATCATTGTCGACGCGCCGAGCGATGAAGCGCTTGCCGCTTTCATCCTGAAGGTCACCGCGCTTGGCAACGTCCGTGGGACTACGCTCAAAGCGTTCGACGAACAGCAATATCGCCAGATCACCGCCGCCGTCTGATCGGCAGGGCAGGGTGACAGCAGCGCGGCGGCCAGCTAATTAGCCGGCCATGAAATCCGATTACTCCTTCACCCTCCTCGCCACCGACGGCATGGCCCGCGCCGGGCGCATCGACACCTGGCGCGGCGAGGTGAACACGCCTGCCTTCATGCCGGTGGGTACTGTCGGCACCGTCAAGGCCATGTATCCCGAGCAGGTGCGTGACACCGGCGCCGATATCCTGCTCGGCAATACCTACCACCTGATGCTGCGGCCCGGCGCCGAACGGGTGGCGAAGCTCGGCGGTCTGCACGACTTCATGGACTGGCAGCGCCCGATCCTTACCGATTCCGGCGGCTTCCAGGTCATGTCGCTGGCCAAGCTCAGGAAGCTGAACGAGAAGGGCGTCACCTTCCGCTCGCATATCGATGGCGCCGCCTACGAGCTCACGCCCGAGCGTTCGATCGAGATCCAGACGCTGCTCGACAGCGACATCATCATGCAGCTCGACGAGTGCATCCCGCTCCCCTCCGATTACAAGGAGATGGAGCGGGCGATGGAGCTGTCCTTGCGCTGGGCAGAGCGGAGCAAGATTGCATTCGGCAACCAGCCGGCCCGCGCCCTCCACGGCATCGTGCAGGGCGGAGACAATGCGGAGCTCCGCGCTCGTTCCGCCGCCGGTCTCAAGTCCATCGGCTTCAGCGGCTACTCTATCGGCGGCCTCGCGGTCGGCGAACCGCAGGACGTGATGTTCCGCGTCCTCGCCGAAATCACCCCCGAACTCCCCGCCGACAAGCCACGCTACCTGATGGGAGTCGGCAAGCCCGACGACATCCTCGGGGGTATCGAGCGCGGCGTCGACATGTTCGACTGCGTGCACCCGACCCGCGCCGGTCGCCACGGCCACGCCTATTCGCGCTTCGGCGTCATCAACCTGAAGAACGCCCGGCACAAGGATGATCCGCGCCCTCTCGACGAGGCATCGTCGAACTCCAACTGCCGCCGCTTCAGCCGCGCCTACCTGCATCACCTGGTCCGCACCGAGGAGATACTCGGGGCCATGGTGCTGAGCCAGATCAACCTCCACTACTACCAGCAGCTCTGCATCGGCGCGCGGGCCGCAATCCAGGCTGGTACCTTCGCCGATTATGCGGCACAAACCCGGGCGACATGGGCGGCTGGAGACATCCCCGCCATCTGAGGAAACAGCGTCAATGGCCAGCCCCAAGAAGTCCCTGCTCAACCCGCTGATGAAGTCCCGCGCCCGCCTCGCCGACGTGACGATGCGCGACCTGTTTGCCGCCGATCCCAACCGCTTCAAGACCTTCTCGGTCACTGCCGGCGAAATGCTGCTCGACTATTCGAAGAACCGCATTGACGAGAAGGCCATGGCTGCGCTGTTCGAGCTCGCCCGCCATGCCGGCGTCGAGGAACGCCGCGACGCCATGTGGGCTGGCGAGCACATCAACATCACCGAGGATCGCGCCGTCCAGCACATGGCGCTCCGCTACCTGGGCGATAAGAAGGTCGTCGTAGACGGCAAGGACGTGATGCCAGAGGTTCGCGCCGTCCTGGCGGCGATGAAGACGTTCTCTGCTCAGGTACGCGATGGCTCGATCAAAGGGGCCACCGGCGAGACCTTTACCGACGTTATCAACATCGGTATCGGCGGCTCGGACCTTGGCCCGGCCATGGTCACCCTCGCACTTGCGCCCTACACGCGGCCCGACCTCCGCGTCCACTACGTCAGCAACGTCGATGGCGCTCACATCCACGATACGCTGAAGGGCCTCGATCCCAAGCGCACCATGTTCATCGTCGCGTCGAAGACTTTCACCACCGACGAGACCATGACCAACGCTGCCACCGGGCGCGCCTGGATTGCCGAGGCGCTTGGCGAGGCCGCCGTCCCCGACCATTTCGCAGCGCTCTCGACCAACCTCCAGGCCTGCGCCGACTTCGGTATCAAGTCCGACCGCATCTTCGGCTTCTGGGACTGGGTCGGCGGCCGCTACTCGGTCTGGTCGGCCATTGGCCTGCCGGTCGCGATTGCCGTCGGCTACGAGAATTTCGAGGCATTCCTACGCGGCGCCTACAAAATGGACCAGCACTTCCTCAAGACCAAGCTCGAGAAGAACCTGCCGGTCATCATGGGCCTGCTCGGCGTCTGGTACCGCAACGCCTGGGGCTTCGCGACCCACGCCGTGCTGCCCTACGATCAGCGCCTCTCCCGCTTCGCTGCCTACCTGCAGCAGCAGGACATGGAATCGAATGGCAAGTCGGTGAACCTCTCCGGCAAGCCGGTCGACTATCCCACCGGCCCCATCGTCTGGGGCGAGCCCGGCACCAATGGCCAGCACGCCTTCTACCAACTGATCCACCAGGGCACGTCGGTGATCCCCGTCGATTTCCTCGTGGCCGCCCAGCCACATGAGAACTTGCCGCCGCACCACGACAAGCTCATGGCCAACGTCCTCGCCCAGGCCGAGGCCCTGATGCTCGGCAAGACCAAGGAAGAGGTTGTGGCGGAACTCACGGCGCAGGGCCTCGACAAGGCCAGGATCAAGTCGCTCACGCCGCACAAGATGTTCCCCGGCAACCGCCCGTCGAACGTCCTGATGTACCCCAAGCTGACCCCCGAACGGCTGGGCGGCCTCGTCGCCCTCTACGAGCACAAGGTGTTCGTGCAGGGCACCATCTGGGGCATCAACAGCTTCGATCAATGGGGGGTGGAACTGGGCAAGCAACTCGCCAAGGCGCTGCTACCCGAGTTGCAGGGCTCCAAGAAGTCAACGGGCCACGACAGCTCCACCGTCGGTCTCGTTCAGGCCTACCTCAAGCTGAAGAGCTGAGGGGTCAGCAGGTCCCCAAGAGGCTGACCCCTCCACCGCGAGGGCGGAGGGGTGATGTGACGCATGGTGGAGCGGCATCGGCACCACTGTGACTTCAGCGCCTCCGCAGCTTTTTCACCGTCAGCCAAACGGCGGTCACGAGGAAATATACGGTTCCGAAGGCGGCATAGCCCGCTATGATCCCGATCCCTGGTGACGCCATGGTCCCCGCCGACGCCGCGAAGAACGCCCCCGCCAACGCTGACTGTGCGCCGCTCAACGCCATCGCCCATTGGCCGCCGGCTCGCCACCGCCGCACCGCCGCCACCAGTTGTAGAAGACCCGACAGCACTGCCCACACGCCATAGACCAGCAGCACTGCGGCCATCCCCTGCGTCAGCGCCACCACCACGGCCACAGTTGTCACGGCGCTGACCACGGTGTTGATCAACTGGGGCCGGTTCTGGCCGAACCCGCCATTGCGCCGCGCGTCCAGGTAGTTGGCAGCGGCGTCCCACGCTGGGTAGACCACCAGCAGCGCTGCCGCGATCGCTGGCTGCATCGGCGCCAGAACGAAGGCGGCGGCTACCCAGAGCGCGGAAAACGCGAACCTCGCGTAAGAGTAGGTTTGCAGCCACTCGGCAGCTGCCGGGGGGGTAATGGTTTGTCCTTTCACCTGATTTTCAATCCGATCTACTAGTAGGTAGGTGAAGTTCGTATGGGATGGCGCATAAGCCCAAGGCCTCACACCGTCATCCGCTCGATCATCGGCTCCACGATCTGCCCGAACGTCTCCGGCGTCCCATAGGCTCGCGCCGAGAGCATCGCCCCATGCACCGTTGCCATGAATGCCTCGGCACTGGCCTGAGCTCCCTCCGGTGCGCTCAGCTCCCCTATTTCTACGCCGTGCTCGATTACCCCTGCCAGCCAAGCGGACAGTACGCGAAAGTGCGCCTTCACCTCCGTCGCCAGCCTCGGCGGCAGCGCCGGCAATTCGCTGGCGAGCAGCGCCCCCATGCAGAAGGGCATGCTCCCGTCGGCAATGCAGGCTTCCCAGATTTCCACATAGCGCCGCAACTGTTCGAGCGGCGACGACCCTTCTTCCATTGCTGATAGCCCTGCCTGCAAATCAGCCCGATAGCGGCGAACCAGCTCCACCATCAGATCGAGCTTGCTCGGAAAGTGGTGGTGGATGCTCGCCTTGCGAATGCCTACCACCTCGGCAATGTCGGCATAGCTGAAGCCGTTGTACCCACCGGCAATCACGAGCCCGCGGGCGCAGGTCAGGATTTGGTCTGCTGTACTTGTATCCATTCTCACTACCTACCTATCACTAGGTAGGTAGTCAAGCTGAGTTCGTTACTGCGCCCACCATATCGACGGAGTTGGCGTCCCCGACCATGGCTTCGAGACGCCGTTCCAGGTCCTCCAACGCTGCCCGTTCGCGGAACCTGCCGTTCTGCTCCTTCATGTCTTTGAAGAACCGCCCGGTGACCCGACTCAGTTCCGGCGCCAAGGCCACCCATAGCGGCGTAGCGGCGCCTTTCTCGGGCGTCACCGCGGCTACGCTCGCAACGAGGCGAATGAGGCGCGGAAGCACACCTCCCACCTTGCCCAGGAACCCGGACTTCACGAAACCCGGAGACACCGCGTTGGCTACCACGCCGCTGCCAGCAAGTTGGTGCGCCAGCGTCCATGTCACCATGCGCAGGGCCTGCTTGGCTTGCCCATAGGCGCCGAAGCCCTGATACGGCCGCACGGCCCATTCGAGGTCCTCAGGATCGTAGTTGCCTGCCGCGTCCGAAACGATGTTGACGATGCGGGATGGTTTTCCCGCGTGCAGTTGTGGCAGCAGCAGATGTGTCAGGAGGTAGGGACCGAGCAGGTTCGTCGCCAAGGTCAGCTCATGCCCCTCCGCCGTGTCGCGACGTTCGTTGAACCACGCCCCGGCATTGTTGATGAGAAGTTGTATCGTGGGATGCCGAGCCGCCACCGCCGCTGCAAAGGTCCGCACCGAAGCCAGGTCCGCGACGTCGAGTGGAAGCAGCTCGATCTCGGCGTCCTGTCGCTCGCGCCTCAGTTCCGTTCGCAATGCCTCACCCCGGGCGGCGTTGCGAGCCCCCACCACTACCGTGATGCCCTCCCGTACCAGCCCGCGGGCGATTTCCCTGCCGATGCCGTCGGTCGCCCCCGTGATCACTGCTGTCGCCCGCATGTCCCGCCTGCCTTTCGATGTTTGCCGGCTTCGAACTTGGTGGCGATGGTATCAAAAGTATAGTAGGCACCTTTTTGCTACCGCATGGAGGCGTGAAGTGGTCGAAGATCGCTCCTGTTCGATGTCCGCGTTCGTGAACCTCATTGCCGGCAAGTGGGCGCTGCCCATCCTGCACGAACTGGCCGCTCAGGGGGCTCCAGTTCGCTTCCGCGAGCTGCAGCGTGGACTTTCGCCCATCACCCAGAAGGAACTGACACGGCACCTGCGGCAGTTCGAGCAGCAGGGACTCGTCAAGCGCACCGCCTATGCAGATAGGCCGCTGCGCGTGGAGTACGAGCTGACCTCCCTTGGCCGCACGCTCGAGCTGCCGCTGATGGGCCTTGTCGCGTGGATGCAGGAGCACGGCGCCGCCATCGCCGCTGCTCCTGCAGATCTTCAAGCCCGCTCATCCAGTTCGCGGTAGAACTCGAGCATCGCTGCGGCCAACCGCTTCGGCGCTTCCATTGCCACAAAGTGCCCGACGCCATCCACCGTCGCCGTCGTCACGTGTTCGGCGACTTGCTGCATGGTGCCGCTGGTGAACGGCCCGCTGCCGCCATTAACCGCCAGCACAGGCAAGGAGAGTTTCCGTCGTTCGACGAGCTCTCGGATTCCCTCACCCTCGCCGAGCAGCGAGCCGTAGTAGCTGTTGGTTCCGACGAGTCCGCCCTCTCGTTCGTAGCCGCGAACGAACTCATCCACATCGGCCGGCGAGATCGCACCGCTGGTGGCGTTCATCAGGGGGTGCGCATAGTCGGTGAGGAAGGCGCGCACGCGTCCCTTCAGCAGCAACTCCGGGATGCCCGGCGCAGCGAGGAATCCCACATGCCAGGCTCCGCCCTTGGCCACGTCGGCAAACATTTCGAAGCCGAAGCCGGGCAGGGCGCTCTCGATCGTGGCATAGCTGCGGAGCAGGTCCGGCTTACTTGCCGCGAGTCGGAACGTTGCAACCCCGCCGATGTCCTGTCCGGAGAGGTGAACCGGTCCGAGTCCGAGGTGCCCGATCGATTCGCCGAGGCTTGCCGCAACGCTGAGGCTGGTGGCCGGTCCGGCGCTCGAGTCGCCGAAGCCGGGCATATCCACCGCAATTACCCGGTGGCTGCGGGCGAGCAGCGGGATCAGCTCGTGGAAGGCCCACCAGGATTCGGGAAAGCCGTGCACCAGCAGCACCGGCG
>JAEYTN010000045.1 GCA_023433985.1 Pseudomonadota bacterium
CCCGCGCCACGTCGAGCGAGCGGATGGTCATCGCGATGTAGATGAACGGCATCAGGAACGGCAGCGTGATGTGCACGAACACCTGCCAGGCGTTGCACCCGTCCACCTTCGCCGCCTCGACGGGTTCCTTCGGCATCGCCATCAGGCCCGCCAGCAGCAGGATCGCGAACACTGAGGTCGACATCCACACTTCCGCGACGATGATCGAGAACGCCGCCAGCGTCCCGTCCACCAGCCACGGGATCGGTTGGCTGATGAGGCCGAGGTCGAACAGCGCGTTGTTCACCAGCCCCACCGAGTCGTTGAACAGGTACTTGAACTGGAACCCCACGAGGATCGGCGAGAACATCATCGGAAACATCATGATGGTCCTGAGCACCCGCTGCCCCGCCGTGATCCGGTTGACCAGCAGCGCCAGCCCCAGTCCCAGCACCATCTCGAGGTTGAGCGTGATGGTGACGAACACGAAGGTCCGCCCGAACGCCCACCAGAAATCGGCATTCCCCAGCAGCCGCCGGTAGTTCCTCAGCCCCACGAACTGGAACAGCGTCGCCGGCTTGGTCAGGTTGTACGCCGTGAGCGAAGACCACAACGACACCAGAAGCGGCAGCAGCACCACCGACAGGATCACGATCGCCGCCGGCAACAGCAGCAGATACGGGATGGCGCGAGGCGAATGGATAAACTTCATGTGCCATCCGGCTTGTATGGATCATGGCACGGCTCCGCCGCCGCGCCTCCTCCCCCTCGGCGGGGGAGGATAGTGAAGCTTGGCGGCTCGCCGCCTAGCGAAACTGAGGAGAGGGGGATATCGCCGCCCTGGGCCACATTCCCCTCAAATTCCCCGAGGTGTCATCCCTGCGAAGCAGGGACCCAACTCGAAACCTGCGCTGCCGGAAGGGCGACGCCGATTGCCCCCCACCACCGCTACGCGTGCTGGGAGGGGGGAGCGGCAAACACCAAGGCCCGCCGCGCCCCCGCCGCCACTACTGCAGCAACCCCGCGTCCTGCATGATCGTGGTCGCCTCGCTCGCGGCTTGGTCCAGCGCCTCCTGCGGCGTCTTCTCACCCACGATCGCGGCCTGCAGCTGCGGCCAGATCACGTTGGACACCTCGATCCACTGGGCCACCAGCGGTGGCGTGCGGGCCTCGGCGAGCGAAGCTTCCCAGGCGGTAAACATCTCGCCCATGAACGGCTTGCCGTTGTCGGCGAACCACTGCTTCACCTCGGCGAACGTCTTGGTGCGCGTCGGCAGGTTGCCGGCCTGCGCTTCCATAAGCTCGCTCTCGTCGTTGGTGAGGAACACCGCCAACGACACCGCGGCCGGCTTGTTGTCGCAGGCCTCGGTCACAGAGAACGAGTGCGAGCCCGACCAGCCGCCGCGCTTGCCCGAAGTGCCCGCCGGCGCCGTCGCAAAGCCCACGTCATCGGCGATCTTGCTGGCCGCCGGGTCGGTGTAGAAGCCGGCAAAGCCCGGCCAGTCGAGGTCGACCGCCAACTGCCCCGCCGCCATCGCCTGGCCGATATCGTCCCAGGTGTAGTTCACGGTGCCGGCCGGCACCGCCTTCGCGTCATAGATATCCTTGAACCACTGCACGGCGGCGAGGCCGGCTTCCGAGTTGAAGCTCGGCTTCCAGTTCTCGTCGAACATGTCGCCGCCAGTGGCGCGCAGGATCTCCATGAAACGACCGGTCATGCCCTCGTCCTTGCCCGCGAACGCGGTACCGTAGAGGTTCGGCGGGTCGGCGAAGAAGATGACCTGGTTCTTGAAGTCCTCGTAGGTCTCGGGCGGCGCCAGGTCCTTGCCGAACTTCTCCTTGTAGGCAGCCTGTTTGGCCGGGTCGGCATAGAGCGACTTGCGGTAGTAGATGTTGGAGACGTCGGTGACGCGCGGCAGCTGCACCAGCCGGCCATCGACCATCGCCGACGCCAGCGTGCCCGGTACATACTGGTCGAGTTCGGACTGCGGAATGTGTTCCTTCAGGTCGATGTAGAGGTCGCCATACTGCGGCGCGAAGCTGGTGTGGTTCGAGCCCACGCACCAGGTGATCGAGCCCGACGCGATGTCCTGCTTGATCTCGCGGTCCAGCTCGAAGTGGTTCTTGCTCGAGACGATCTCCACCTTCGCCCCGGTCAGCGCCTCCCACTCGGGGATGCGGGTATAGAGCTTCTCGTACTGCGTGCCGCCGATCAGCTTCACCTTCAGCGTGTAGCCCGGGAACGAGCCGTAGTCGTACTCCTGCGCCTGCACCCCACCGGCCATCATTGCCAGCGCCGTCGTTGCCAGGAAAGCCCCGGCCAGAATCCTGCCTGTCATGTGTTCCTCCACGATGACTCTTCGAAGGAGCTTGATCGCCCACTTATGAAAAGTCTATTCCTATGTAAGCACGCCCCGCGGACGATCGTCAATCTGGCGGGACCTCTCGCCCGTACACCGTTGTCATCGCCTACCCGCCGCTGCTAGCCATGCCCTGGTCATTTCTCTATGAATAGCCGCGCGCGTTGGTGGAGGGCCAACGCGATGGAGGGAAACCGTCTTGCCGTCAGAATTCGTTCAGAAACCGTTCATCATCATGGCCTCCGCATGACCATCGACGCTGAAGAAGATGCCGACCGCTACCGCGCCCCTGCCCTCGACAAGGGCCTCGACATCCTCGAGCTGCTTGCCGGCATCCCCGACAGCCTGAGCCAGGCCGAGATCGCCAAGGCGCTCGAGCGCAGCCCCAACGAGATCTACCGCATGCTCGATCGGCTCGTGCGCCGCGGCTATGTCCGTCGCAACGCCGAGGACCGCTACGACCTCACGCTGAAGCTGTTCGAACTGGCGCACCGCCACTCGCCGATCCAGCGCCTCGTGAGTCAGGCGCAGCCGATCATGCGGCAGTTCGCGCTGAAGGCCGAGCAGGCCGCCCACCTCGTCGTGCAGGATAGGAGCGCCCTCGTCGTCATCGCCCAGGTTGATGGCCCCGGCTACTGGAACGTCTCGATCCGCGTCGGCAGCCGCATCAGCCTGGTCAACACCGGCTCTGGCCACATCTTCCTCGCCTTCGCCACGCCCGAGGAACGCAAGGTCATGCTGGCGGAGCAGGCGCTCGGCCCCGAGACCCTGCCCGCCGGCCTCGAAGCCCGCCTCGCCGACGTTCGGGCGCAGGGCTACGAGGCCATGCCGAGCGCCCAGACCGCGGGCGTCTTCAACCTTTCCGTACCGGTGCTGGGTCCCCTCGGCACCGTCATCGCCGCCCTCACCTGCCCCTATACCCAGCGGCTCGACAAGCTCGACGCCCCCAACATGCCGGCGGCCCTCGAACACCTGCAGCGCGCCGGCCGCGAAATCTCGCAACGCGTCACCCCGTCAGGACCAAATGCGCATCCTTGATACCCACCTGCACCTCGTCTACCCCGACCGCCTCTCCTACCCCTGGCTGAGCGGCGCCCCCGCCATCAACAAGCCCTGGCACGCCGAATCCTACTTCGACGAGGCCGTGCCCCTCGGCATCGAGAGCGCCCTTCACATGGAGGTGGACGTCGCCGATACCGACATCGTCGGCGAAACGAAGTT
>JAEYTN010000062.1 GCA_023433985.1 Pseudomonadota bacterium
GCTCTACTTCGTGCACCTGACGATCACGCTGCTGACGCTCGGCATCTTCGCGGTGGCGGCGCAGGGGTTCGGCATCTGGGAGATGATGAGCCGCAACAACGTGACGCCGCTCTTCACGCAGCCGATCGGGGTGATGATCGGGCTGCCGACGATGCTGCATCAGCTGGGCTATCTCAACATCCTGCCGCTCTACATCGTGCTGCTGCTCATGACCCCGCTGCTGCTGGTGCTGGGCATACGCCGGCCGGTGCCGGTGATGGTGGGTTCGGTGCTGCTGTGGATGCTGGCGGGGCAGTTCCGGCTCAACCTGCCGAACTATCCAAATTCCGGCGGCTGGTTCTTCAACCCGCTGAGCTGGCAGCTACTGTTCGTCGTGGGGCTGTTGTCGGGCGTGGCGATGAAGCGGGGCGAGCGGTTCGTGCCGCGGAGCCCGGCGCTGCTGGCGCTGGCCGCGGCATTCCTCATCTTCGTGCTGGTCTGGGTGAAGGTGAAGGCGGTCGGCGACATCGGCCGGCAGGCGCTGGGCGGACTCAGCGGGTTGGGGCTGCCCTTCTACATCACCTGGTTCGACAAGACCTTCCTCGCCTTGCCCCGGCTGCTGCACGCGCTGGCGCTGTTCTACGTGCTCGGCCACCTCGAGGCGGTGCGGTGGTTTGCCGGGACGAAGGTGGCTGCGCCGCTCAGGGTGCTCGGCCGGCAGGGGCTCGCCGTGTTCGCGACCGGCACGGTGCTCAGCATGGCGCTGCAGGCGGTGAAGGTGCGGACCGGGTCCGATCCGCTGCTCGACGGGCTGATGCTCGGCGCGGGGCTGGTGGCGCTGTGGGCCCTGGCCTGGGCGCTGACGAAGACGGCGGAGATGAAGGGGGCGGCGCGCTAGCTCCCCCCTGCCCCGACCTCAGAACAACAGATCGTCGAGGTCCGCCGCTTCGGGTTCCGGCTCCACCGGCGCTGGGGTGCCGGTGAAGGCGTCGTGGATGCGGCGCTCGGTGTCCATGGTGTAGCGCCGGCGCAGTGCGGCGAGGAGGTCGGGCGGGGCCGTGCCGTCGCCGGCGAGGGCCGCGAGCGCGAGCTCGGTGTCGCTCAGCGCTTCCGAGATGGCGTCGTTCTGACTGAAGTCGCGCATGGCCTCGGTGAGGCGGCGGGCGATCACCGGGCCGTCGCTGTCGAGGTCGCGGAGCGCGACTGCCATGCGGCTGCCGATGGCTTCGAGCAGCTCTAGCCCGCCTGCCGCCTCGCGTTCGAGGGCGCCGACGCGAGTGCTGGCGTCGCTGCCGGTATTGGCGGTGAAGGCCGCGGCGACGGAAGCGGCCTCGTTGAGGCGCTCGACCGCGGCATGGGCGGAAACGACGGTCTCGCCGGTGAGGCTGCGGAGCTGGGTGGAGATGACGTCGAGGGCGCGGCCGCGCGGGCCGAGCTGGGCGCATTTCACCGCGGCATTGAGCGAGACGAGGCGCATCTCGTACTCGACCTCCTGCACCGCCTCGACATGGCCGAGCAGGACGCGGACGGTCTCCGCGACGGCGCTCGCGACCCTGTCGAGCTTGTCGCGCTCGACCTCGTAGTCGCGGAGCACGACCACGGCCTTCTGCAGCGCCGATTGCAGTGCAGCGAGGCCGGAAGCGCCCTGCGCGCCGTGGGTGTGGCGCACCTGGGCAAGCGCTCCGGTGGCATCGCGGGCGAGCTCGGCGAGGGCGGCTTCGCCCGAAGCCATTTCGGCACCGAGGGTTTCGCGCGCGGCGCGGAGCTGCCTGAGCTGCAGTTCGGCGATGGGCGGCACGGCTGCCGGGTTGGCCCCGGCCAGCTCGCGCAGGGCGGCTTCGACATGCTCGACGCGCTGACGCGTGGCGTCGCCGACCTGGAGCGCGATCACGCCTGTGGCAACGCGGCCGGCTATGTCGCGCGAGATGCGGCCGGTTTCGGCGGACAGCGCGACCGAGCGCCGCTGATGCGAGGTGACCTCGGCGAGGCCGGTCTCGAGCTCGTCGGCAAGCTCGCTCAGTGTGGTCCGATGGGTGGACTCGAAGGTGCTGCGGGCCTCCGCTGCCTCGCGGACCACGTCGGACAGCCGGCGGTAGGTGCGGGCGAATTCGGCAATGGTGGCGGCGGCCGAGTCCGACAGCTTGGCGATATCGGTGGTGAAGACGTTGAAATCGTCGGTGTCGTTGACGATGCCGGCGGCGGTGACGCGGGCATTGATGGCGACGATCGACATCATCTTCACCTGCCGGCGGAGCTCGTCGATGGGGTGACCGGCGAGCGCCACGACCTGGACGAGGCGCGCGACGTCGCCCTGCTCAGTGATCAATGCCCCGGCGATGGCGCGGGCGCGGTGTCCGACCACAGCGAGGCGCGCGGTGGCGTCGACGAGTTCGGGGCTTTCGAGTTCGGCCGGCAGGGCCTCGAAGGTAGCGGTGAGGCGCGACAGGATCGTGGCGCACTGGCCCAGCTTGTCGCCGGCGGAGAGAAACGCCCCGTCGATGGCGTCGCGTGGAGCCGCCAGGCTTTCGGCGGCGGCAAGAAGGCGGTGGGACGTTGCGTCGACCGGCTGGTACGTGGCTTGGGCGTTCATCGGCTGTGGGTCCCGTAGGCGACGATCTCAGCGGCGACACGCTTGAGCGGCAGGATGCGGTCGGCGGCGCCGAGCGAAATGGCCTCCTTCGGCATGCCGAAGACGACGGAACTCCCCTCGTCCTGCGCGACCGTCAGGCTGCCGGCCCCACGCATTTCCAGGAGCCCGCGGGCGCCGTCGTCGCCCATGCCGGTGAGCAGGATGCCCATGGCGTTGCGCCCGGCACTCTGCGCGGCGGAGCGAAACAACACATCGACGGAGGGGCGATGGCGCGAGACGTGGGGGCCGTCGATGATGTTCACGGTGTAGCGGCTGCCGGTGCGGCGGAGCGCCATGTGGTGGTTGCCCGGTGCAATGAGCACGCGGCCCTGCTGGACGACATCGCCCTCCTCCGCCTCCTTCACTTCCATTGCGCACAGCGTGTTGAGGCGACGGGCGAAAGCGTGGGTGAAGTGCTCTGGCATATGCTGGACGATGACGATGCCGGGCCCGTCGGCCGGGAGCTGCTCGAGGACCTCGCGCAGCGCCTCGGTGCCGCCGGTGGAAGCGCCGATGCAGATTATGGGCTCGGTGACGGGCAGCGTCGCGGCGGCGGCGGCGGCGCGGGCGGGGCTGCGCTGCGGGATCACGGCATCGGCGCTGAGCTTCTTTTCCACCGTAAGACGGGGAGCGGGCTGGGTGCGGCCCTTGAGGCGCGCGTGCGCGGCGGCCTTGGCGGCATCGCAGATGCGCATGGAGGAATCCTGCAGCCACTGCGCCGTATCGACCCGCGGCTTGGTCACCACCTCGACGGCGCCGGCCTCGAGCGCCTCCATCATCTTGTCGCTGCCCGCCTCGGTGAGCGAGGAGCAGACGACGACGGGCACGGGGCGCTGCGACATCAGCTTGCGCAGGAAGGTGAGCCCGTCCATGCGCGGCATTTCGAGATCGAGGAAGATCACGTCGGGCACTTCGTGGCGGATGCGCTCGACCGCGACATAGGGGTCGGCGGCGGTGGCCATGACCTCGAGGTCGGGGTCGGCCGAGATGATGTCGCTGAGCGTGGTGCGGACCGAGGCGGAATCGTCGACGATCAGCACCCGGATCCGGCGGCGGGAGGCCTGGGTGGCAGCACTCATAACGCCCTCACAACTTCACGAACACGGCGGGGGCGACCTGGCGGACGGCGAGGCTGGTGCCGATCATCGATTCCGAATGACCGAGCACGAGATAGCCGCCGGGGCGGAGGTGCCCGACCAGCCGCGTGACCACTGCTTCCTGGTCCCGCTTTTCGAAGTAGATCAGGACGTTGCGGAGGAAGATCACGTCGACGTCGCGGTCGAAGGGATAGGACTGGTCCATCAGGTTCAGGTGCTCGAAACGCACGTGGCGCCGGAGCTCGGGCGCGATGCGAACCTCGCGGCGGGCGCCGGGCTTGCGCGCATGCATGACGTAGCGATCCTGCAAGGCGGGCGGGACCGGCGCGATCATCTCGGCGCCGTAGACGGCGCGGCAGCCCTGCGCCAGCACGGCGGTGGAGATGTCCGTGCCGAGGATGGCGAAGCGGAAGTCGCTCCGCTCCAGCATCAGCTCGCGCAGCACCATCGCAAGGGTGTAGGCCTCGGCGCCGGTCGACGCGGCAGCGCTCCAGACCTTGAGCAGCGGGGCGCGCTCAGCGCGGCGCTGCAGCAGGGTGGGCACCATCTCCTCGACGAGGAAATCGAAGTGCTCGGGCTCGCGGAAGAAGTCTGTCTTGTTGGTGGTGACGGCATTGATGAGGTAGGTCAGCTCGCGCTCGAGCCCGCCGTGCCGGAACAGCATGTCGCAATAGGCGGCGAAGCTCGGCAGGCGGAGCGCACGCATGCGCTTGCGCAGCCGGCCCTCGACCATCAGGCGCTTGCCGGGTGGCAGCTTGATGCCCGCCTCGCCCTCGACGAGGCTGGCGATACGCCCGAAATCGATGGCGCTCAGATGGTCGTCCGCGTCGTCGCTGAGGGAGACGGCGGCGCTGGCCCTGCTACTCAAGACTTGCTCCGGGCGTGGGGTGGTCAGGCAGCGGCGCTGGTGGGCGGCCGCTCGTTCTGGGCGAGCAGGCGACCGACGTCGAGCACGGTGACGAAGGCGCCGTTGCGGCGGCCGATGCCGGCGACGACATGCTCGCGCCAGGCGCCCGTGACGTCCGGCGGCGGATCGAGCGTATCGGAATCGAGCACCGTGACCTCGTAGACGCGGTCGGTGCGGAGCCCGACCGTCATGGTGCGCTCGGTCGCGGGGACCTTCAGCACGACGATGCGGGTGTTCTGCGTGTCCTCGGCCGGCGGCAGGCCGAGCGTGAGGCGCAGGTCGAGCACCGGGATGCC
>JAEYTN010000138.1 GCA_023433985.1 Pseudomonadota bacterium
GCATCATGCTGCTGGCGATCCTGACCTGGATCATCGGCCTCAGCCAGCCGCTGTTTTCCGCCTTCGGCCACGACTTTTCGTGGAAGGACCTGATCCTCATCGCCGGCGGCCTGTTCCTCATCTACAAGGCCACGCACGAGATGCACGCCGAGATCGAGGAGCCGCACGAGCCGGAACTCAAGAAGGCCGCGGGCAACGCGTTCTCCGCCATCATCGCGCAGATCATCGTCATCGACATGGTGTTCTCGGTCGACTCGATCATTACGGCCGTCGGCATGGCGCAGCAGATCGAGGTGATGGTTGCGGCGGTGATCGTGGCGGTAGGCATCATGTTCGTCGCCTCGGGACCGATCGCCAGCTTCGTTGCCAAGCACCCCACCACCAAGATGCTTGCCCTGGCCTTCCTGCTGCTGATCGGCGTGTCGCTGGTCGCCGATGGCGCCGGCTTCCATATCGAGAAGGGCTACATCTACGCCGCCATGGGCTTCTCGGTGCTGGTGGAGGCCGTCAACATCATCTCCAAGCAGCGGAAGCTGGCCCGTGCGGCCGCCGCCGGGCAGTCGGTCTCGGCCACGAGGCGCGAGGCAGCGGCGACGGTGCCGGACAATGCCGCGGCCGAGGCGCTTGCGCCCGCAAAGCCGAAACGCCGCGCCAATTCGACCGCGCGGGCCCAGTCCCGTCCCAAGTCAGCGCCGAGGAAGTAAGATGAGCCGCGCATTCGTCGTTCGTGAATATGGCGGCCCCGAGCAACTGCAGCTCGAGGATCTCGAGGTCGGGGCACCCGGGCCGGGCCAGCTCAAGGTGCGGAACCGTGCCATCGGCGTCAATTTCGTCGATGTCTACCAGCGCACCGGGCTCTATCCGACCCCGCTGCCTTTCGTGGCCGGGAACGAGGGGGCGGGGGAGGTCATTGCCGTCGGGCCCGACGTGGCCGACTTTGCGCCGGGCGACCGCATCGCCTACCAGGGGCCGGTCGGCGCCTATTCCGATGAGCGGCTGCTCCCGGCCGATCGGGCCGTGCGCCTGCCCGAGGACATCTCCTACGAGACGGCCGCCGGCGCGCTGCTCAAGGGCGCGACGGCCTTCTATCTGCTGCACTGGACGCACGCGCTGAAGGCGGGCGAGAGTATTCTGGTCCATGCCGCAGCGGGCGGCACTGGCCAGATTCTCGTGCAGTGGGCCAAGGCTATCGGCGCCACGGTGATCGCCACCGCCGGTTCCGAAGAGAAATGCGAGATGGTGCGGGAGTTGGGCGCGGATCTCGCGATCAACTACAAGACCGACGACTTCGTCGCCCGTACCAAGGAGTTCACCGGAGGCCGTGGCGTCGACGTGGTCTATGACGGCGTCGGCAAGGCGACGTTCGAGCCCTCGCTCGACTGCCTGCGCCCGCGCGGCCTGATGGTGAGCTTCGGCAACGCTTCGGGGCCGGTGTCGCTGCCCCGCCTCGGCATCCTGGCCGACAAGGGCAGCCTCTACGTCACCCGCCCGACCGGAGCGGCCTACTTCCGCAAGCCGGAGGACCTCCGGACTGCTGCCGCGGGGCTGTTCGAGCAGATCAAGCTGGGCAAGATCAAGATCGCCATCACCCAGCAACGGCCGCTCGCCGAAGCCCCCGAGGCGCACAAAGCGCTCGAGGCCCGGGAGACGACCGGCTCCACCGTGCTGATTCCCTGAGCCCGCTCCTGATGACCATTCCCGGAACCAGCATCCTCGTGGAGGGGCACGCCATCGTGTCGGCCGACGGCATGATTGCCGACCGCGATGGCGACATGCCGGACGAACTGCGGAACGATGCCGACTGGCGTATCTTCCAGGCGGCGCTCGACCGGGCGGCGCTTGTGGTGCTGGGCCGGGTCGGCCACCTGCGGCACCCGAACCCGGGCCGGCGCAGGCTGGTGCTCACCCGTTCGGTGGTGGACCTGCAACCGGACCCCGTCGACCCGCGGTCCAGCTACTGGAACCCGGCCGGGCTCGACATCGGCGAGGTGATGAGCCGCCTCGGCATCAAGGAGGGGACCGTTGCGGTCACGGGGGGGACGGGCACCTTCGACCTGTTCCTTCCCTGGTACGACTGCTTCCTCCTCTCGGAGGTTCGCGCCCTGGAGCTGCCCGACGGTGTCCCGTGCTTCACCAAGGGGCACCCGCGCTTCACGCTGCCGGGAGCCGGCCTCGAAGCGCGCGACATGGAGACGATCGCTCCGGGCGTGGTGCAGACCAACTGGGTGCGCGCGGCCAAATCTGGACAGCCGCCGGGCTAGAAGCTAAAGCCACGACCACGGGTAGGTGGCAGAGCGGTTGATTGCTCCGGTCTTGAAAACCGGCGAACGTGCAAGCGTTCCGGGGGTTCGAATCCCTCCCTACCCGCCACCTTGCCCCACGGCCGCTTTCACGATGGACGTCGAACCCGCCACGCCACCGCTGATCCTGCCGCTCGGCGATCGCGGGCTGCTGGTGCGCTTTGCCGAGACGCTGTCCGAGGCGGCGAACATCGCGGCAGTGAACTTCGGCCGCCGGGTGGCCGCGGCGGGCCTGCCCGGAGTCGAGGAGGTGGTGCCGAACCTGGTCTCGGTGCTGCTGCGCTATGCGCCGGAGGCGATCGAGTTCGAGCGCCTCGCGGGAGAGGTGCGCCTGCTGCTGCACGAGTTGCCGCAGGAGCCGTCGCGGGGCGGCGAGCATCGCGTGCCGGTGATCTTCGACGGCGAGGACGTGGACGAGGTGGCCGGGCTGCTGGGTCTCGAGCGCCCGGCGTTCGTTGCGGCTCACTGCGCAGGGCCGTTGCGTGTGCTCGCGACCGGGTTCGCGCCGGGCTTCATCTACACGGGCTTCCACGAGAAGCGGCTGCATCTGCCGCGGCGGGCGCAGGTGCGGCGGCAGGTGCCGCCGGGGACAGTGCTGTTCGCGGCGGGGCAGACGGCGGTCACCTCGACGCCGGTGCCGACCGGCTGGCACGTCGTCGGGCGCACGGAGTTCCGCAACTTCGATCCCGCGGTCATGCCGCCGACCCGCGTGCGCGCCGGCGACCTGGTGCGCTTCGAGGTGGTGTCGTGAGGGGAATCCGCATCACCCAGGCGGGGCCGCTGACGACGCTGCAGGATGCTGGCCGGCCCGGGCTGCTGGCAGATGGGGTGAGTGCTTCGGGGCCGATGGACCGAGCTGCCTTCGAGCGGGCAGGGGGCTGGCTGGGAGG
>JAEYTN010000211.1 GCA_023433985.1 Pseudomonadota bacterium
GGATGGAGACGAAGATCGGGCCCGACCGGGTGAAGCTCTTCTTCTCCTTCGAGCAGGGGCTCATGTACGGCAACGACAACGGGCCCAAGCCGGCGATCACCGCCATCCGCCTGCGGATGCGGAAGAAGGGCACGACGGACTGGTACAACCTGCCCGAGCTGCTGGTACGCGGCGACAAGCAGAACGGCGCGCTCCGCATCTTCCTCGACTTCAACTGGCTGGCGCCCGGCAGCATGCCCGGCTCGGTCACCGCCTTCACCGCCAACTACGGCGGCTGGTCGTGGAAGTATCACACGGTGACGAACCTCGACGCCTCGGTAACCTACTGGACGGCGAACACCTACTTCGCCACCAACAAGGTAGACTGGCTCAACAAGCAGCAGGTGAAGGTGTACCTCGACACCGACACCTTTCCGCAGGATGCGGCCTACGAAATCGAGGTGATGCGCGGCTACACCACCGAGACCGCCGACTTCTCGGCGGTCAGCTCGACCGTGCACAGCGTATCGGAGAACAGCCTCACCTCGTACGACTTCTTCAGCGCGCAGATCGATGGCAGCGAGACCTCGGTGCCGAACGCGCAGACCCGGGCCATCGACCTGCTGTCGGTGACGGCGATCCAGAGCATCTGGAACGAGTATCCCTTCGACCTCACCAGCCAGCCGACCTGCCTGATCGCCATCGAGGCGCGCAACCGCTCGCTGGAGCAGGTGAACTGCACCGCTTCGGGCTACCTCGAGGACTGGAACGGCTCCACCTGGGTGGCCGACCAGGTGACGAGCAATCCGGCGAGCTGGTATCGCGAGGTGCTGCGCGGCGAGCTCAACGCCGAGCCGGCGCCCGACAGCCTCGTCGACATGGAGAACCTGCAGGACTGGCACGAGTGGTGCGCTTCCGAAGGCTTCGAGGTGAACGCCATCCTGCAAGGCCAGCCGGTCGACCAGTGCCTCTCGATTGTCGCACAGGCCGGCATGGCACGGCCGCGCTACGGGGCGACCTATGGGGTCATCATCGACCGGCCGCGCGAGCCGGTGGGGCTGATCACGCAGCGGAACGCCGCGGGGTTCTCATTCCAGAAGCCGTTCGGCCGGCTGCCGCACGCCCTCAAGGTGAATCTCGCCGACGAGACCCGCGATTATGAGGTACGCGAGCTGATCGTCTATGCGGACGGCTACAACGCCGACGGCTCGGGCGGGCTGACGGAGGCCAGCCGGTTCGAGAGCGTGACCTATGACGGGATCACGAGCGAAGCGCTGGCCCGGCGGCGGGCGCTGCGCGACCTCCGGTTCGGCCGCCATCGCTCGATGCTGCACAACTTCACCATGGATATCGAGCACCTCGAGTTCCAGATCGGCGACCTGGTGCTGATGGAGACCGACATTCTCGGCCAGATCGGCGGCCGGGGCCGGGTGAAGCAGGTGCTCTACAACGGCGGTGGGCTGGTCTCCGGGCTGCTGCTCGACGAAGAGCGCGATTTCACCGAGGCCGATGCCGGCCAGGTTGGGCAGCGCTGGACCTTCGACAGCACGGCGGAAGGGTTCACGATCGGCAACGGCTCGGCGACTGCGCCGGGCAATGTGCTGCTGGTGACGGCCACGACGGCCGACAACAACCTCAACAGCCCCAGCGGGCTGACGATCGACGGCGCCGCCTTCACCCACATCAGGATACGCATGCGGCGCGTCTCCGGGAGCGGCGCGTGGCAGGGAGAAGCCTTTTACCAGACGAGCGGGCACGGCTTCTCCGGCTCGTTCCGCAAGGCCGGCGTGCCGCCACCGGCCTCGCCCTCCGATTGGTCGGTGGTCGAGTTCGACATGTCGGCGCTCACGACCGGCGGCACCGACTGGATCACCAACACCATCACCCGCCTGCGCATCGACCTGTGGGGCAACGGCGACGTGTTCGAGGTCGACTACATCGAGCTGTGGGGTGCCCACCAGCGCGGCGTCGCTATGCGGCTCGCTGACGGGACCGTGCGCACCGAGGCGGTGACGAGCGACGACAGCAACCGCAATGCCGTAACCTTCGCCACGCCCTTCGCCATGCCGGCGGATGGCAGCGACGACCTGATCGTGCCGGGCACGCTGCTGGCGACCGGCACCTTCGGCCGGGAGGCGCGCGAGGTGCTGATCTGGGACATGGCGCCGGGGCCGGACCTCACGGCGCAGATCGTGGCGATCGACTATGCCAGCCGCCAGATTTATGGACCGTTCCTGCTGATCGAAAGCGGCGACTTCCTGCTGCTCGAGACCGGTGACAACCTCATGCTTGAGGAAGCATAGATGACCGACAGCAAGCTCTCTGCCCTCCCCGCAGCCACCGACCTCAGCGGTGCTACGCTCTACGTAGTTCAGGGGGGTGCAAGCAAGAAGGCCGACGCGGGCCTGGTGCTCCAGACTGGCCGGCAATCGATGTACATCCCGGCCTCGGCGATGTACCCGCGAGCCACGAGCGGCGCTGAGGAGACCACCTACGACAGCGGCTCGAACGATGTGACCATCAGGGCGCTGGGTTTCGACACGACGACGCAGGAATACGCCCAATTCGAGGTGGCGATGCCGAAGTCGTGGAACGAAGGGACCGTCACCTTCGTGCCTTACTGGACGAACACCGGCGGCGCCTCCACGCAGACTGTTCGGTGGACCTTGGCGGGAGTCGCCATCTCGAACGACGACGCGCTCAACGCGTCGATGGGGACCGCCCAGAGCTCGTCGGACACCTGGCTGGCCCAGAACGACCTGCATGTGGGGCCGGAGAGCAGCGCGATCACCATAGGCGGCTCGCCAGCCGAGGGGGACATTGTGGTGTTCCAGATCAGCCGGGACGTGGCGAACGACAACATGGCCGGTGACGCAGTGCTGCTCGGCATCATGCTGTTCTTCACCATCAACGGGGTGAACGACGCATGATTGCGCGCCGCCGCAGGGGGCAAAGGCGAGGGGTCGCGCCGACGCTACCGACTCGGTCGTTTCAGGCCACGACCTTCAATGGAACGGCCCAGACCACCTACACCTTCGCGAGCCAGAACATCGGGTCGGCATCGGCCAATCGCTATGTCATCGTGGCCGTTGCTTTGTACTACGGCCCGGCCCGAACCATCAGTTCGGTGACCGTCGGAGGCGTGGCTGCGACGGTCATCCCCAACGGCGTGACGGTGTCGAATACCTTCACCTACCGGATGGCGTTCTATATCGCCGCGGTCCCCACCGGCACCACTGCCTCGGTGGTGGTCACCGCCTCGGGTGCCTGCGATGCATGCGCGATCTCCGTATGGTCGGCCTACGACCTTAACTCGGCGACAGCCGTCGATAGCGACAACGACACCGGCGGGCCGTCTCCGCTCAGCGCCCCATCGGTGAACACCTCCGCCGACGGCTTCCTCCTTGCGGCCGGGACCTATGTGCGGAACACCGGCACGGCGGCGTTCGGGTGGACCAATGCCACCGAGCGATCGGATGTTTCGTCGTCCTTCTCGGGTGCGACAGCCGGCAACAGCGCGGCGGATGCCGACACGAACGGAGCAGGGGTGGCGGTGTCGGCCACCATAGCCGGCACTATCGACGCCGGGGTGCTAGTCGTGGCGTCGTTCAGATAAGAGAAACCCCGCCGCATCGCTGCAGCGGGGGCTCCCTGCTCTATATGGTGGGCGCAGGCTTAGAAGCTCATGTTCACGCCGAGCGTCACGCGGTCGGTCTGAAGCCCAAAGACCGGGTTGTTCGGAGCGAAGTCCATGTCGTACTCCTGCTCGTCGTACCAGCTATGGCGGTACTGCAGGTCGAGGGCCACGTTATCGGCTACGGCGAACTGCACGCCGATACCGGCAGTCGCGCCGACGTGAGTGGCATCGCCTTCGCCGTCGCCCAGGCCCGACTCGTGCCAGGCGTGGGCAACCGCGAAACCGGCGGTCAGGTAGGGCATGAAGGCGCCGCCATCGAAGCCGGCAACACCACGGATAGACCCTTCCCAATCCACGCCGTTCGAGACCTCACCGACGATACCGCCGAAGTCTTCGGTGCCCTCCATGTTCGACCAGGCAATATCACCGGCGACGCCGAGCACGAAACTACCACCGACCGTGAAGTTGGCGCCGGCCGTTACGCCGAGGAGCCAGCCGGCCATGTCCACATCGCAGCCGTCGATCGGCCCGCACGGTCCCACGTCGGTGACGTGGTCCGCGGTGCCCCAGCCATAGCCCGCGAACACGCCGACATACGGCCCGTCCCAATTGCCGCCCGTGGCAATCGCGACTTCGGGGACGACGGTTTCTTCGATAATCAGGTCGGCCGCGAGGGGCGAGGAGGCGAAGCCGATAGCGGCAACGCCGGCTAGTAGAAAGAGAGAGAACTTCTTCATCAGGTGCCTCCTAAGGATACCTGAGCACCAGAAGGTCACACCGACTTCCTGAAATCGACTCATTTCTGCCATGCCTATATTTGCGGCTGGGCAAATGTTGCGGCGAAGCCACAAACTTCGACCCCGGAACTTATCAATCGGTTAAGAAGCCCCACGTCCGGCCGGCCCGGACCGCGATGACCGTGCGGATCGTCGTCCGAAACTTCTTCGCCAGCTTGGCCACCGGTGCGTCGCGGTGAGTCTGGATATAGGCGACGGCCTCGGGGGACAGCATCGGCACGGCCGGCACTCGTTTGGCGGGCTCGCGCGGTGGCCGCTCCGGCTTCTGCTTCTCCACCTTGGGGCGGGGCGGCGGCACATAGTAGGGCGAGCCGTAGAGGGCCTGTCGCTTGTAGTGCGCGTTGCACAGGCCTTTGGACGTCATCGGCTTGCCGCACCCCGGCACGGTGCAGAACTTCTGGACGCGATGACCCAGCGGGTCGCCGTCGTGGCGCCTGGCCGCCTTGTAATGAGCATTGCAGTAGCCCTTGGTGGTCGCCGGCTTGTCGCAGCCCTGGGCGCCGCAGGTTCCCATCGTCGGACGCTTGTAGAGCGGATCGCCGTAGAGGTGCTGTTTGCGCAGGTGGCTGCGGCAGAGGCCCTTGGCGTACAGGACCGCGCCGCACCCTTCGACGCTGCACAGCCGCTTCTCGCCTGACCCATCCGCCATGCGCAGACTCCTAGCGCAGACAGACCTTTCAGTAAAACAGGAGGGCGTGATGCCCGTGATCCTCTATCGCAGCTGGCGGGACTTCCCGCCGGCCGAATGGCGCTGGCCGGACTTCAGCCCGGCCGAGATGGCGTGCCGGGGCACCGGCCAGCTGCTGATCGACGAGGTGGCGCTCGACCGGCTGCAGGCGCTGCGCGACCGCATCGGCAAGCCGATGATCGTGCAATCGGCCTATCGCAGCCCCGAGCACAACAAGCGGGTGGGCGGGGCGAAGCGCAGCCAGCACCTGTTTGCCCGCGCCTTCGACATCTCCATGTCGAACCACGACCCGGAGGCGTTCGAGCAGGAGGCGCGCGCCGTCGGCTTCACCGGCTTCGGCTACTATCCCAAGCAGAACTTCATGCACATCGACATCGGGCCGGCGCGCAGCTGGGGGACGCCGTTCCCGCCCCGGCCGCGCACCAGGCGGGTGGAGACGGCGGCGCCGCATGAGACCGATGACGAGGCGATCGAGCGCTTCGCCGAGGAAGCGCCGCGCCCCTCGCCGATCGAGGCGATGGCGAAGCCAGAAGTGATCGGGCCGGTGGCGGGCACGGCGGCCACCGGCTTCCTCGCCACGCTCGGCGACACGCTGGCCACCAGCCTGCCGCTCCAGATCGCCCTGGGCGTGCTGCTCGTCGCCGTGCCGCTCGGGCTCGGCTGGTGGTTTTTCGTGCGCGCCCGCGCGGTGCGCGAGGGGGATTGAAATGCGCGAGCTGATGATCGGGCTGACGGCGATCGGCATCGGAGCCATCGCCATCCTCTACTTCGGCATCTGGTGGATGAACCGGCCGATTCCGCCGGAGCCCACCGAGCATGGGGACGGCGAGCCGTGACCCGCACCCTGTTCGCCGCCCTGGCCGCGCTCGGGCTGCTGGGTGCCGCGGCGGCGTGGCTGGTGGACACCGGCTACCGGCGCGGGGTGGCCGATTGCCAGCTCGAGGCGCGCCGAACCCGCACCGAGATCGAACAGCAATGGATCCGCGAAGCCGACCGGATCGCCAGTTCCAACCAGGAGAGAGACGATGCCGTTGCGGCGACCGATGCTGCTGATGCTGGCGATGCTATCTGCCTCGGGCCTGACAGCCTGCAGCGCCTCAAGGCCATCCGGTAGGGTGGACCTGCCGGTGCTCGATGCCCGGCTGGCGCAGCCTTGCGCGCGGCCCGTGGCGCTCCCGGGCGAGACGCTGACCGCCGACCAGGTGGCCAAGGCCTGGGTGCGCGATCGCGCCTCGCTCGCCCGCTGCGGCGACGAGAAGGCGGCGATCGTCGGCGGCTACCAGCGGCTGCGTACCGAGCTCGCCGCGCCGAAGTAGTTCACCAGCGTCACAACGAAACCTCACTCACCACAAAGGCACGGAATGACCCGTCCGTCCCGACCATCAGCATCGTCGCCGGCGTCACGGCGCACCTCGAGGGGGAGCGGCGTGAGCGACCGTCTTGGAGATATCATGCAGGCGCTCGGCCGGCTCGAGGCGACGATCGAGGGGCTCAAGGGCGACATCGCCGACGGCAAGGATAGCCGCGGCCGCATCCACGCCAAGCTCGAAAAGATCGAGGTGGATGTGTCGATCGTCGGACAGGTCGCGGCGCAGGCGCGCGACAAGGCCAACGCCGTGGAGCAGGTGGTGGCCACCGACGTGAAGCCGGCCACCGATGACTTCAAACGGATGCGGACCATCGGCTTTGTCGGCCTTTCGCTGCTGGGATTCGCCTTCACCGCGCTCGGCATCACGCTCGCCACCGTTGGCGAAGGGGTGGTGAACACCATCCGCACCTGGCTGCGCATTCCATAAGGAGGAAACATGGTTCGGCACATCATCGCGGGCTTTTCGGGCGCGGCCGTCATCATCCTGGTGGCGGCCGCTTTTCTTTGGAGCGCGCCGGTGCGCGCCTGCGAGCCGATGATCGCCTCGCACTATGGCGCCGAATCCGGCAGCCGCACCGCCAACGGCGAGCGCTTCGACGGCTCCTCGATGACGGCGGCGCACCGGACGCTGCCCTTCGGCACGCGGCTGCGCGTCAGTTACCAAGGCCGCGAGGTCGTGGTGCGCATCAATGATCGCGGCCCCTACATCAAAGGGCGGCAGCTCGACCTATCGACTGCCGCCGCGCGGCGCATCGGCATGGTGCGGGCGGGGGTGGCAAAGGTGTGCGCGGCCCGGCTATAGTCCCCCCGACCAGTCAGTCGCTCGAATGGCCCCGGCTTCGGCCGGGGCCTTTTTCATTTGGCGGGATCGTCGAGCTTCAGCTTGTCTTCGTTCAGCCCCATCGTGTCCCGATGGCCGCTGGGCAGCTCGACGGTGATCATGGTGAGGTCGGGCATGTGCTCGCTGTAGGGTGCTACCCGGGTGATCTTCGCCTTCACCCACACATCCTTGCCGACCTGGTAGGGCGTCTTCTTGGGCCGCGATGCCATACTCGAAACTCCTGTCACGCGCGGGAGTCGAGAATATCCGAGCGGCGAAAGGGTTGCGAGTCAGCAGGCCTGCCAGCAGAGGAGCGGCTGGCCCTCGGCCAGGGCCGCGACGACACGCCAGAGCACCAGCAGCAAGCCGGCCGCCCCAGCCGCACCGGCAACGGCCAGCAGCCAGCCGAGGCGGCGATCGGCTGGTGACGGTTCGGCCCCGTATTTGCGGGCGGTGCGGCGCATGCCTTGTTTTGTAGGACGGGGCGCGCGCACCCACAATCCCTCGCGGCTTGTTCCACTTATGTTCACGGTGTAGAACGTCGCCATGACCAGAGGAGGTCCCCGTCATGTCGATCGCCGCGCCCGTGAACCGCTCCGCCCAGATCCGCAAGCTCGCCGCCGATGGCCTCACACCCGAGGATATCGTGGCGCTCACCGGCTTCCGGCTCGCCAACGTCAAGGCGGCGCTCCGGCACCAGCCGAAAGACAGGGTGAAGTCACGGCGCATCGAGGCGCGCGGCCCGGTTACCGCGGTGCAGGTGGCGGAGCGGACCGGCATGCCGCTCTCGACGGCCAAGCTCATGGTGCGGTGAGGCGACGGAAGACACCGGGCTGGGTAAGGGCGATCGATGCGATGGCGAGGCAGTGGAGCACGCGCGTCGACGAGACGCCGTTTCCCTATCCACCGGCGGATGGCGCCGAGGTCGACTTCCCCGACGCTCCGCCGCTGGATGTGCCGATCTTCCGCATGTCGAACTGGTGGCTCGAGATCACCTGCGGCTGTGGAACCAAGCACCATCCGCTCCGGCTGATGGCGGCGATGCAGGGTTGGCGTATCACCCTGCGACACGCCGTTCCCATGCTCAGGTGCAAGGTCTGCGGGGAGCGGCCGAGCATGGTGCAACTGGTCGACACGCCCCAGGGCGAAGGCGGGCGCTATGGCGCCAAGAGCAGGTCGCTGCGCATCAAATAGCGTTCGCGCGAGTCGGCGGGAACAGACGCGAAACCTCCGTGGGGTTTTCCGTGGGACTTTTTGTCGCCAACCCTCCCACCGGCTCGGTTTTTTCGGCTTTCGTTCTCATCGTCACAAAAATGCCTCTTGCCTCAAAGTGCCTGTTTCATTAGGGGTTCGGGCAGTCGGGGTGTAGCGCAGCCTGGTAGCGCATTTGTCTGGGGGACAAAGGGTCGTCGGTTCAAATCCGGCCACTCCGACCATCTCCCCCCAAGCCGTGAAGTAGCCTGAAGGACAGATCGATTGGATAGTGCCCCCAGCGATCCGGTCCCGGCCGAACTCGCGCTGATCAAGGAAAACCTCGCTCGCTGGCCCCAGACGGTGGGCGGCGAAGCGGTGCTGATCAACCTTTCCGAGAACCACACCTTCCGCATCGATATGCCGGATGGGCGCAAGTTCGTGCTGCGCCTGCACCGGCCGCGCTACCAGTCGCGTACCGCGATCGGCAGCGAACTGGCGTGGCTCGAGGCGATCACCGACCAGACCGAGATTCCGGTGCCGCGGCCGATTCCCGGAGCGGATGGCGAGATCGTGCAGGAGTTGGGGCCGGACCGCTTTGCGGCGCTGTTCGCGTTCGAACCGGGCGCGGCGCCGAGCGAAGAGGGCGATCTCACCGGGCTGTTCGCGACGCTGGGGCGCTACGCGGCGACGCTGCACAAGCATATCGGCGAGTGGCAGCAGCCGGAGAAGTTCGTGCGGCCGATCTGGGACGCGGGCGGCATCCTTGAGCCGGACGGACCCTGGGGCGACTGGCGCAAGGCGCCGCATGCCGACGGCGAGACGCGCGATACGCTGGAGGCGCTCGACCTGCGGCTGCGCGAGGACCTCAGGGCCTATGGCACCGACATAGACCGGTTCGGGTTGATCCATGCCGACATGCGGCTCGCCAACCTCCTGGTCGACGGAGACGACGTGCTGCTGCTCGATTTCGACGATTCGGGCTATGGCTGGTTCCTCTACGACCTGGCGGCGAGCCTCTCTTTCATCGAGACCTCGGCGCAACTGCCGGCGCTGATCCGGGCGTGGCTGACGGGCTACCTCGAGGAGCGGCCGTTGAAGCCCGAGGACATCCGCATGATCGACGCGATGATCCTGCTCAGGCGCATGGCGCTGCTCGCCTGGATCGGCTCTCACGGCGAGACGACGCTGGCGCAGCGGCATGCCGAACGGTTCGCGATCGATACCGCCGCCATGGCCCGGAAGTATCTCAGCCGCTGAGCGGCCTCGCGCTTGGTGGCTGCCATGCGGCGGTGACGCCCCAGATCAGGCCGGCCACGAGGAAGAAGTGGCGCCAGTGGTCGACGTCGATGATCGCCGCCTCGCCGGCCAGCGGCACGAACACCGCGACCAGCGGAATCAGCATGGGCCGGCTCGGGCCGGGGCCGGCGAGGAACGTCGTGCCGCGCCAAAGCGTGGCCCCGACGAAGAGGATGAAGGCGAGTCCGCCGCCCCAGCCATAGGCATGCAGCACGTTGACATAGGTGTTGTGCGGCTCTTCCTTGACGCGCAGGTTGCGGAACTCGAGCGGGCCGAGGCCGAGCGGATGCTGCAGGGCGAGGTCGAAGGCATAGCCCTGGCGGCCGAAGCGGCCCGACTCGCCGGTGTCGTAGTTCTGCGATTGCGTGCGCAGCTCGATGAAGGAGCTGAGGCTGGGGATCGACATCGCGCCCGCGGCCGCCATGACGAGGGCCAGCGCGCCGAGCAGCGCCAGCATCAGCATGCGGGCCTGATGCCGTGCCTTTGCTTCCAGCACAAAGACCAGCACGAAGACGATGAGGCTCGACAGGACGACGTGACCCCAGGCGGCGCGCGAGAAGCTCATGAACACGCCGACGAACAGGATGCCGTAGGCGGCGATGTTCCAGGCGATGCGCTTCGGCTCGCCGATGAACACGCGTTGCAGCGCGTACATTGCCGGCAGGACGAGGAAGGGGCCATAGACGTTGGGGTCGTTGAACAGGGCCTTGGCGCGATCGTAGCGGGTGAAGAGCTCGTGGCCCGGCCCGAGGTAGCCGAGCGTGCCGAGGATGGCGGAGACGAGGGCGGTGGCGAGGTAGGCGGCCATGACGAGGCGCAGCCTGGGCTCCGGATCCTCGGCGATGTAGTTGGCGACCCAGTAGCTGGTGAAGAACAGGAAGATCGTCACTGCCTGGTAGGTCAGCGCGTTGGGGACCGAACTGAACTGCACCTGGAACGCCGCTACAGCCGCGAAAGGGATGAAGGCGAGGAACAGGACGAGCAGCCCGAGCGTACGGCGGTGGAAGGCGAAGCCGGCACAGAGCGACGCGCCGAGGACGAGCAGGAAGGCAAACTCGTAGGGCGAGGGCTCGGTGATCACCATGCCGCCGCAGAGGACCCAGACGGCGACGAGCATGTGCAGGAGCGTCGCGGCACGAGCGCGGAGCCAGGGGGCTCCCGCTGCCCTGACGACCCCCGCAGCCATCTCAGAACGCGTTCTTGCGCTGCGTGAACAGCGAGATAGGGGTCAGCAGCACGATCTTGAGGTCGAGCCAGAGCGACCAGTTCTCGATGTAGTAGAGGTCGCAGTTCACGCGTTGCATGATCTTGTCGACCGTGTCGGTCTCGCCGCGCCAGCCATTGATCTGCGCCCAGCCGGTCATGCCCGGCTTCACCCGGTGGCGGGCGAAATAGCCCTCGACCGCCTCGTAGTAGAGCTTGTTGTCAGCCTTGGCGGCGAGGGCGTGCGGGCGCGGGCCGACGATGGAAAGCTCGCCCATCAGCACGTTGAACAACTGCGGCAGCTCGTCGATCGAGGTCTTGCGGATGAAGCGGCCGACGCGGGTGACGCGCGGGTCGCCCTTGGTCACCAGCTTGCTCGCGGTGGCATCGAGCGTGTCGGTGCGCATCGAGCGGAACTTCCACATGTCGATCAGCTGGTTGTTGAAGCCGTGGCGCTTCTGCCGGAAGAACACGGGGCCGCGGCTGTCGAGCTTGATGGCAATGGCGGTCGCGAGCATCACGGGCGACAGGACGAGCAGCGCGGCCAACGCCACCAGCTTGTCGAACAGCCACTTGAAGACAAGGTTCCAGTCCGAGATCGGGCGGTCGGCCATGTCGAACACCGGGATGCCGCCGATATAGCTGTAGGCCTTGCGGGTGAACTTCAGCTTGCTCATGTGCGCGGAGAGGCGGATGTCGACCGGCAGCACCCAGAGCTGGTGCAGCATGTCGAGCACGCGATGCTCGGCAAACAGCGGCATCGAGACGAGCACCAGGTCGACCTGGGTGCGGCGCGCGAACTCGATGAGTTCGGCAACGCGGCCGAGCTTGGCGACGGATGCGACCGACTCCGGCGAACGGTCGTCGTTGCGGTCGTCGAAGAGTCCGATCAGCGCGATGTCGTCGTTCGCCTGCGTCTCGATCGCGGCGATCAGCGCCTCGGCATCCTTGCCGCCGCCGACGATGACGGTGCGGCGGCGGAACTTGCCGGCGCGGGTCCAGCGGGCGACCAGCAGGTGGAGCGCGGCGCGCCAGCCAAGC
>JAEYTN010000233.1 GCA_023433985.1 Pseudomonadota bacterium
CAGCGTCGTCTTCTCCGTATGGTCGGGCTGCGCGGGATAGCCTGGGGCAGGGCGGATGCCCTTGTAGGGCTCGCCGACGAGGTCTCCAGGGGCGAAGTTCTCGTCCTTGGCATAGCCCCAGAACTCCTTCCTCACCCGCTCGTGCATCAGTTCGGCGAAGGCCTCGGCGAAACGGTCGGCCAGCGCCTTGATCAGGATCGACGAGTAGTCGTCGTTCCGGCGCTCGAAGCGTTCGGCGATCAGGTTCTCCTCGAGGCCGGCCGTTACCACGAAGCCGCCGATATAGTCCTCGACGCCTTCGGGCGCGACGAAGTCGGCGAGCGCCATGTGTGGCTTGCCGCCGGTCTTCGACAGCTGCTGGCGCAGCGTGAAGAAGGTGGCGAGTTGGTCCTTGCGGTCGGCATCGGTGTAGAGGCGGATGTCGTCGCCCACCTGGTTGGCGTGCCAGAAGCCGATCACCGCCTTGGGGCGGAACCAGTTCTTCTGCAACACCTCGCGCAACATGTTCTGCGCATCGTCCCAGAGTTGGCGGGCCGCCGGTCCCTGCTCGGGGTCCTCCAGCACCGCCGGGTAGCGGCCCTTCAGCTCCCACGCCTGGAAGAACGGGGTCCAGTCGATGTAGCGGGCGATCTCGCTGAGATCGTAGTTCTCGAACACGCGCGTGCCGAGGAAGGCCGGCCTGGGCGGCACATAGCTGTCCCAGTTCGGCTTGAAACGGTTGGCCCGCGCGGCCGCCAGCGAGGTGCGCTGCTTCTCGGCTTCGGACTGCCGGTGCTTGGCGGCGAGCCGCTCGTACTCGGCCCTGACGTCGGCGACATAGGTCGGGCGCTGCTCGCCCGACAGCAGCGCCGAAACGACGCCCACCGCACGGCTCGCGTCATGCACGTGGACCGTCGGCCCGCCGTGGTACTGCGGGTGGATTTTCACCGCGGTATGGACGCGCGACGTCGTGGCGCCGCCGATCAGCAGCGGCACGGTGAAGCCTTCGCGCTCCATCTCCTCGGCGACATGCACCATCTCGTCGAGCGACGGGGTGATGAGGCCGCTCAGCCCGATGACATCGACATTCTCGGCCTTGGCGGTCTCGAGGATTTTCTGCGTCGGCACCATCACGCCAAGATCGATGATCTCGTAGTTGTTGCAGCTCAGGACCACGCCGACGATGTTCTTGCCGATGTCGTGGACGTCCCCCTTCACCGTGGCCATCAGGATCTTGCCGGCCGTGCGACGACCCGCAGCTTCGCCGTTCGCAAGCTTCTCGGCCTCCATATAGGGCAGGAGGTGCGCGACGGCCTGCTTCATCACGCGGGCCGACTTGACCACCTGCGGCAGGAACATCTTACCCGAGCCGAACAGGTCGCCGACGACGCCCATGCCGGCCATCAGCGGCCCCTCGATCACATCGAGCGGCCGCGGCAGCTTCTGGCGCGCCTCCTCGGTATCGGCATCGATGAACTCGGTGATGCCGTTGACGAGGGCATGGCTGATCCGTTCCTCCACCGGCTTGGTCCGCCAGGTCAGATCCTTGGCCTTCGCCTCGCCGCCGGCCTGGCCCTTGAAGCGCTCGGCCAGCTCCAGCAGCCGCTCGGTCGCGTCCGCGCGGCGGTTGAGGATCACGTCCTCGCAGGCTTCGCGCAGCTCCGGCTCGATCGACTCGTACACGGCCAGCTGCCCGGCATTGACGATGCCCATGTCCATGCCGGCCTGGATGGCGTGGTAGAGGAACACCGCGTGCATCGCCTCGCGCACCGGCTCGTTGCCGCGGAAAGAAAAGCTGAGATTGCTCACGCCGCCCGAAATGTGAGCGTACGGAAGCGTTTCGCGGATTTTCCTCGTCGCTTCGATGAAGGCGACGCCATAGCCCGCATGCTCCTCGATGCCCGTCGCGACCGCGAAGATGTTCGGGTCGAAGACGATATCCTCGGGCGGGAAACCGACCTCTTCGGTCAGCAGCCTGTACGCGGTGGAGCAGATTTCGACCTTGCGCTCGAACGTGTCGGCCTGGCCCTGCTCGTCGAAAGCCATCACCACGACCGCGGCGCCGTAGGACCGGACCAGCCGGGCAGTTTCGAGAAACTTGTCGACGCCTTCCTTCATGGAAATCGAGTTGACCAGGGCCTTGCCCTGCACGCATTTCAGCCCCGCTTCGATTACCTCGAACTTCGAGCTGTCGATCATCAGCGGGACGCGGGCGATATCCGGCTCGGCCGCGAGGAGGTTCAGGAACTCGGTCATCACCTTCACCGAGTCGAGCAGGCCCTCATCGACGTTGATGTCGATGACCTGCGCGCCGTTCTGCACCTGATCGCGGGCCACTTCGAGCGCGGCGGGGTAGTCGCCGGCGGTGATCAGCTTGCGGAAGCGCGCCGAGCCGGTGACGTTGGTGCGCTCGCCGACGTTCACGAACGGAATGTCTTCGGTCAGCGTGAAGGGCTCGAGGCCCGAGAGCCGCAGGAAGGTCGGCACCTCGGGGATCTTGCGCGGCTTGTACTTGCCCACCGCCTCCTTGATCGCCCGGATGTGGTCGGGTGTCGAACCGCAGCAACCGCCGACGATGTTGAGGAAGCCATCGCGCGCAAAACCCTCGAGCTGCCGCGCCATGAACTCCGGCGTCTCGTCATAGCCGCCGAAGGAGTTCGGCAGCCCGGCATTGGGGTAGGCGCAGATGAAGGTATCGGCGACGTCACTCAGCTCGGCGATATGCGCGCGCATGGCGTTGGCACCCAGCGCGCAGTTTAGCCCGATGGTGAAGGGCTTGGCATGGCGCACCGAATACCAGAACGCGGTCGGCGTCTGGCCCGACAGCGTGCGGCCCGAGAGGTCGGTGATCGTGCCCGAGATCATCACCGGCAGCTCGTAGCCGCGCTCCTCAAAGATGCGCTGCGCCGCGAAGATGCCCGCCTTGGTGTTGAGCGTGTCGGTAATGGTCTCGAACAGCAGCACATCGGCGCCACCGTCGATCAGCCCGTTGATCTGCTCGGAATAGCCCTTCACGATCTCGTCGAAGGTGATCGACCGGTGTCCCGGCGAGTTCACGTCGGTCGACATCGAGGCCGTCTTGTTGAGCGGCCCAAGCGCGCCGGCCACGAAGCGCCGCCGTCCGTCCTTCTCGAACGCCAGTTCTGCCGCCTCGCGCGCCAGCCCGGCGCCGGCGAGGTTCAGCTCGTAGGCGAGCTCCTGCATGCCGTAGTCGGCCATCACGATGTCGGTCGAGGAGAACGTGTTGGTCTCCACCAGGTCCGCGCCGGCGAGGTAGTACTCGAGGTGGATCGCGCGGATATGGTCGGGCTGGGTGAGGTTCAGCAGGTCGTTGTTGCCCCGCACGTCCTTGTGCCAGTCCTTGAAGCGCTCGCCGCGATATGCCGCCTCGTCCAGCTTGAGCTGCTGGATCATGGTACCCATCGCGCCATCGAGGATCAGGATGCGTTCTTGCGCTGCCGCAGTCAGCGCGGCGCGCACCTCCTCGCCATCCGGCAAGGAATTTCTATCGATCTCAATGTGTTGGGCAACAGACATGGCTCGACTTTCTCGGTCCCGTGACGCCAGAATGCGTCAACCGCCGCCATCGTTTCGCACGGCGGGATATAAAGATATCTTTATATGATCGGCGCCGCCCGGGCAAGCAAGCCCTTGCTACCGGGGCGCACCGAACCGGAATCGAGTGCCTTGTCCCAGCCCATCGTTCTCATCCCCGGCCTCAATTGCACCGCCGAAGTG
>JAEYTN010000273.1 GCA_023433985.1 Pseudomonadota bacterium
CCGATGCTGAAGAAGCTGCCGCCGCGCGAACGCGAGATAGTCGACCTGCTCTACGAGAGGGGCGAGCTCACGGCGGCGGACATCTCGGCCGCGTTACCAGGACAGCCCAGCGGCTCGGCCGTCCGGACGATGTTGAGCCGGCTCGAGCACAAGGGCTTCGTTCGCCGCACCGAGAGCTCGAAAGGCTACCTCTACCGACCTGCCGTGCCCGACAGTCAAGCGCGAATGACCGCGCTTAAGGAACTGGTGCGGGTGTTCTTCCACGGCTCCCCCGCGGGCGCCGCGACAGCGCTTCTCGGCATGTCCGAACGGCTTGACGAGACCGAGCTCGATGAGCTCGAAGCCCTGATCGCCCAGGCCCGCGGCGCCAGACGCAAGGGGGGCGAGTGATGATCATCCTCTTTGCCGCGAAGTCGGTCGTCATCGCCGGCGGTACGTTGCTGGCGCTGCGGTTCATGCGCGGCCGCTCGGCTGCGGATCGGAGCTTGATCGCGCATCTCGGCTTGGCGGCGCTCGCCGCGCTGCCGCTCGGATCGATGCTGTTTCCGCCGCTGGAAGTTGCGGCCCCCGGCCTGCCGGATCCCACGACCGCAAGCTCCGCTGCCGCATGGATCGCGCCTGCAGCCCGTGCCCAAGCCGCGCAGGCGCATTGGGCGCAGGCGGCAGCGGACTGGCTGCTCCTGGCCTATGCTGGGGTTGCCCTGTTCCTTATCGCCTTCATGCTGCTGTCGTTGCTTCGGCTGGTGCGGCTGACCGCAACGGCTCGCGCCGTAACCGACGAGCACTGGTTCCAGGCCATGGCCCGGGCCCGACAGCGGATGGGAATCACGAAGAATATCGCCTTGCTGGCCAGCCCCGAGATTTCCTCGCCGCTAAGCTGGGGGGGACTGCAGCCCAAGATCCTGCTCAACACCGATGCCGTCGCGGCCCGCGCGGATGCGGACGCCATCGTGGCACACGAGTTGGCGCACCTCGCACGGGCAGACTGGGCCAAGCTCGTGCTGGCCCGCGTAAGCGTGGCGCTATTCTGGTTCAATCCTCTTGCCTGGCTGTTGGCGCGAGAGGCGCACCAGCTGCGCGAGGAAGCGGCCGACGACGCGGTGCTGGCCGCGGATATCGAGGACACCGCCTATGCGAGCGTGCTGGTCAGCGCCGCCCGCCGGCAGAGCAACGGTCTGCTGGCCGGAGCCCATGCCATCGCGCCGGCGCGAAACTCGCTCGACCAGCGTGTCCGGCGGGTGCTGGATCGCAGCTTGAACCGGTCAGCCGGCGGCATTGGCTGGGCGGCCGCGATGGCCCTCGGCGCTGCCGCCCTGACCGTGCCGCTGATGACCCTGCAGTTGGTCGATCCGGCGCTCGCTTCCTCGCCAGCTGCGTCGTTCGCGTCCGACGACGATGCCGAGGTGATCGTGTTCGACCTTCGCGTGCCGCCCCGCGAGCCCACTGCCCTGCCGAAGACGACGCAGCGGACGAGCCATCGGGCCACGGCTGGCGGCGAGAGTCCCGGCCATGCCACGCCTGCAAGTATCGAAGAAAGCGTTGCGAACCGCATGGTGCGAAGGAGTAATTCCCTATGACCGACGTCCAAATCTCGCGCGTGATCGGCAGCGCGGCCAGGGTGCCCAATTGCGCCATTGCCGCACTCGTTCCTTTCGCGACGACTCTTTCCGCAGTCGCACTCGCGGTCGCGCCATCCGGTCCCGCCCTCGCCCAGACCGGGCCCGTCCCGGCATGGCTGAACCTCCCTGTATCCGATGCTGCCGATCCCCCGAACGCAGCCGAAAACCTGTCGGTCATTGTGACCGCAACCGACGCCGCCGGCCGGAACCCGGGCGATCCGGGTTTTGCCGGAGCGTCTCGCGGCGGCGCATGCCGGGTCTTTCTCGCGGACGCGCTGCCGGTTGGCAATTCGGAGCTTTACGACCGGGCACTCGCGCATCTCGGAGAGGTTGTGCGGGCGGCTGGCGGCGTCGAAGCGCTCACTAAGACCCCCGAAAGAATTCCGGCGGCCCACATCTGGGGCGACGCCAACGCCCCTTGGCGCTGCATCGCGGGAACGATCTACAACGTGCAAGTCGCGGGCTATCCGACAGTGGGTTTCGTCTTCACCGGCGGTGCGGCGGGCAGCAGTCCGCAGGCCGCGCCTATGGCCTACTTCGGGCTGCCGGTCCCGGCTGCGAAGGACCCGCCGGAAGCCGTGAACCGGATCGTGCTCACCGCGCAGGACAAGATTCTGTGGAACGGTCGGGAAATAGCCCCCGCGGCGCTTCGAGCAACGCTCGAGCAGGCGGCGAAAGGGGAGCCTCAGCCTAAGCTGGAGTTCGCGCCCGAAGCCGATGTCGGCTACGCCTTCTCGGCGATGGTGCTCGGCCTGATCAGTGCTTCGGATGTTGCGGGGATGCACTTCATGGATGGCGAGAAGCACCGCGAGTTCGCCGCGGCTTCGCCGGCGGCATCGCGGCCGTAATGTCCGTGCGATTGGGTGACCTCGAACTGTATCGAGCCGCCAATCGCCCTCGTTTTCGAATGGCTGGTGGCGGCCGCACCGGCAAAGCGGTCATTGAACCGTTGAGCTCGGGGCGTCCGCTCACCACCCATTTCAGCCACTCTCCGCCTCTCATCCTCGTCATGCTGAACTTGTTTCAGCATCCATCGAGCCGCAGGTCCGAAGCAGTGCGACAGAGCGCCACCTCGCGGCCGAGAATCCGTGCGACCTTGCGGTGGGGTCGGATGCTCCTGCTGCCCTAGATCCGAGGCATATTGTCAAGAATGTATTGACGCAAGTCGCGTCAACGTTTTATTGACGCTTCGTCAAGTTAGAGTTGACGAGGCATCCGATGAACCTGGCAGAAGAACGCGCGATTAGAGACAAGACGGCCGCGGTGGTCCTCGATTGGGCCGACCACCGTCAGCCCCAGTTCACGGGCGAGACAAGCGAAGGCTTCGCGGAGGCCATCGTGGTCGCCCATGTGGTCGCCGACGAGGCGAAGTTGAACCTCCATCGCTGGATCGACGCAGCACGCCGCACGGGAGTGAGCTGGGCTGAAATTGGCGAAGCGCTTGGCATCTCCAAGCAGGCGGCCCAACAGCGGTTCAGACCGGACGAGGAGGCTGAAGTCCCGTCGAAACGACGCGGAGAAGAGGTTGTCCGGATCGGCGCGACCGCATTCAACGAGATGAACATCCTGCGCGCCGAAGGCCGGAAGGGAAACGAACTGATTCGAACAGGTGCTCTCAAACTGGTGTTTCGGCCGACCTCTCGCGCGTGGGAGTATCAAAGAAGGCTAGGCGCCGCTCCGCCGACTTCAACGATGGAGAAGGACGGCTGGATCTATGTCTCGAGCTGGATGCCCTTTCACTACTTCAAGCGCCCTGCTCCACCGGAATGAAGCCGGTTTCTCGACCCGCCAAGCGGGACCGCTGCCCCAAGAATTCCCAGGGAGGTGGCTTGAATGACGACTTGGCAGCGCTCAGGCTCCGTGCGCCTCCAGGCTGCCCCAGATCGACTCGACGAACGCATCCTCGCCGATGAAGCCGTTCGGGTTGTTCGAGAGCCCGGCCAGCGGCTTGGCTTCCTTGGCCTGATCGAGGGTCCGCCCCGCCTCCTTGAGCGCGGAGACGCGCTCGACCGCGGTGGCGATCGTGCCCCGCCAGGCGATCAGGTCGGCGCGGCGGGCAAGCGGGCCGTGGCCGGGGATGATCACGGTGTCGCTGTCCGTCATCGCGATCATCTGGTCGAGCGAGGTGATCAGGTGGCGCACGTTGCCGCCCGAACTCAGGTCGATGAACGGGAAGCCGCCGCCGTTCATCATCATGTCGCCGGTGTGGAGCACGTTGGCCTTGCGCCAGTAGACCGCGCTGTCGCCGTCGGTGTGCCCGCCGCCGGTGTGGATCACGTCGATCGTGTCGCCATTGAGATGAAACGTCACGGCATGGTCGTAGGTCACGACGGGTAGCGCGGCCTTGGGTGCGGGCGATGAGGCGTTACCCCCCACCGTACCGCCCGCGGCGAGCCGGTCGCGCACGCGGGTCTGGGCGACAATAATCGCGCCGGCCTGGCCGAACGGCTCGTTGCCGCCGGCATGGTCGAAGTGCCAGTGGGTGTTGACGAGGTACTTGACCGGGCTCGCGCCGAGCCCCGTGATCGCGGCCTGGATCTTGGGCACGAGCGGCGCGAACTGGTCGTCGACGATCAGCGTCCCGTCCTCGCCATAGCCGACACCGATATTGCCGCCGTTCCCGAACAGCACAGCCACTCCGGGCCGGATTTCGGTCGCGGTGATTTGGATTGCGTCCCAGTCTGGCTGTTGCTGCTGGGCGATGGCAGCGCCGCCCAGCGACAGCGCGACGGCAGACACGAATACGAGTGGCCGGTAGCTCATGGCAGGTCTCCCCCGCCCGGCATACTAACCCACCGCGGAATGCGTGTCGATGAGCCGCCGGAAGCGCGGGCCATTGTGCGGTGGAGAGGCCGCCGCGCGCAATTGTCACCCGTGTTCGACCCGGCCACTATGAGGCCATGCGGCAGAAGGAATTGCGGATCGCGCTCATCTGTTACGGCGGGGTGAGCCTCGCCGTCTACATGCATGGTGTGACCAAGGAAGTGTGGAAGCTGGCCCGCGCCAGCCGCGCCTTCTGCGCCGGTGAGAAGCGACCGGCGGGGGTCGAGGGCGTCTATCACGACCTGCTGGGGGAATTGGCGCGGAACAAGGGGCTCCGCCTGCGCGTCTTGCCCGACATCGTAACCGGCGCCAGCGCGGGCGGTATCAACGCGGTTTTCCTCGCCCAGGCGCTCCATTCCGGGCAAAATCTCGAAGGTCTGACCGAGCTCTGGCTCGAATCCGCCGATGTCGACGCGCTCATCGATCCCGACGCGCGGATGCCGTGGCGCTACTCGAAGCTGTGGGCGCAGCCGCTCGCCTCATGGGTGCTGAACCGGGCCGGCCGGGCGGTCTCGGAGAGCGTCTCCCC
>JAEYTN010000397.1 GCA_023433985.1 Pseudomonadota bacterium
CATCCGGCTGATGCAGAACTATTCGTGGCCGGGCAACGTCCGCGAACTCGAGAACCTCGTCCGCCGGCTTTCGGCGCTCTACGTGGACGAGAACATCTCGGTCGAGATCGTGCAGAACGAGCTGAACCTGGCCGATCGCCAGCCGACGCCGACGGCCTCGGGACCGGTCGACGTTTCTACCGCCGTGGAGACGCACGTCGCCCAGGTGCTGCGTGAGTATGAACCCAACCTGCCGCCTTCGGGCCTGTACCAGCGGGTGCTGGACCGGGTGGAAGCGCCCCTCATCGCCATGGCGCTCAATGCCTGCGGCGGCAACCAGATCCGTGCCGCCGACCTGCTGGGACTCAACCGAAACACGTTGCGCAAGAAGATTCGCGCCCACTCTATCGAGATCGTGAAGCAGTCGCGCCGGCAGGGCTGACGCCCTCACAGCTTCGTGACCGGCGCCGCGGGTGTTGCAGAAATGCCCGTGGGCCGGTACTGACGGCCCCATCCCGCCCGTCCCAAGGGGAGGCCGGGTGTCACATTTTAGCAACAATTATCTTGAAGGGTCGCCTGAACTGGGCGACACTAACAGCCCATTCGCCCCCGGCGGCCTTCGGATCGATGACAACGCTCGTAAGCGACACATTACCGGAGCCGGTGCCTTCTCTTCCGCAAGTGAAGCGGCCGGCTCGGCCGATATTTGGCGACGCCGGACGGCAGGCGATCCGCACGCTCGGCCTGATCATCGTGCTGCTGTCGGTGTTCGTGTCGTCGGGCTCGTTCCTGGTGATGACCGGCGCGACCGATATCGAGCCGACGCCGGAAGTCTGGACGATCATCTGGATCGTCAACGGCCTCCTGGTGCTGGCCGTCGTGGCCCTGGTGCTGACCGAGGCGAGCCTGTTGATGCAGGCGCGGCTGCGGGGGCAGGCGGGCGCCGGCCTGCAGGTACGCATGGTGGCGATGTTCGCCATGGTGGCGGCCATCCCGGCGCTGCTCGTCGCCATCGTGGCGATGATCTCGCTCAACACCGGCCTCGACCAGTGGTTCTCGGAACGGACGCGCACGATCGTCGACTCCTCGCGCGTGGTCGCCAGCTCCTACCTCCGCGAGCATTCGCAGGTGCTGCGCGACGATACGATCTGGGTCGCCAACGAGCTCGAGACGTCGCGCGCGACCTTCGAGACGGATCGCGAGACGTTCCAGCGCATCCTCACGGCGCTTGCCACCACCCGGTCCTTGCCGTTCGCCTTCCTGATGTCCTCGGACGGCGACGTGCTGATGCGGGCGCAGATCAACGTGCCGGGCTCGGCGCCCCGCCTCACCGGCGCGCTGACCACCGATGTGCAGGAAGGGATCGTCACCGAGATCGCGCCGGGCCGCACCAACATGGTGGGCGCCGTGACCAAGCTGCGCGGCTACGACGACACCTACCTGCTGGTGGCGCGCCCGGTGGACCCCGAAGTGCTCGAGTTCATGCGCCTGACCGACGAGAACATCACCGAGTATCGCGAGTATGCGAGCAACCGCGTGGTGTTCCAGATCACCTTCGCGCTCATGTATGTCGGCCTCGCGCTCGTGCTGCTGCTCGCGGCGGTGTGGATCGGCATCGCGCTCGCCAACCGCTTCGTCGATCCCATTCGTAACCTGATGATCGCCTCGAACCGTGTGTCCGAGGGCGATCTCGACGTACGGGTGCCGGTTCAGGCGGGCAGGGGGGATCTGCGCGACCTCGCCAACCGCTTCAACACCATGACGCAGCAGCTGAAATCCCAGCGCCTCGAACTGCTGGAAGCCAACGAGATCAACGAGAAGCGCCGCCACTTCACGGAGGCCGTGGTGGAGGGCGTGTCGGCCGGCATCATCGGCCTCGACCCCTATGGCACCATCACGCTGGTGAATGCGCGTGCCGCCGAAATGGTGGGCAGCGACGAAGTCTCGCTGGTCGGCAAGCGCATCGAGGACATGATCCCGGTGCTGGCGCCGATCATCGACCGCGCCAAGTCGGCCCGCCGCGGCCAGGTGCGCGACCAGGTGGAGATCGGGTCGGGGCCGGACTACCGCACCTATCAGGTGCAGCTGACGCGCGAGGGCACGATGACGGAGAGCAAGGGCTTCGTGGTGACGCTCGACGACATCACCGACCTGCTTTCGGCGCAGCGCACCGGCGCCTGGGCCGACGTGGCGCGCCGCATCGCGCACGAGATCAAGAACCCGCTCACCCCGATCCAGCTTTCGGCCGAAAGGCTGCGGCGGCGCTACTCGGGCAAGCTCGCAGACGACCTCGACGTGTTCGACAAGTGCATCAACACCATCGTGCGGCAGGTGGGCGCCATCGGGACGATGGTGGACGAGTTCTCGTCCTTTGCGCGCATGCCCGAGGCAAGGCCGGAGCAGGGCGACCTGAGCGACGCCATCCGCCAGGCGGCGTTCCTCGAGAGCGTGCGGCTGCCCGAGGTGTCGCTGAAGGTCGAGCTGCCCGGGGAGCCGATCATCGCCATGTTCGACGGGCGGCTGATCAGCCAGGTGCTGACCAACCTGATCAAGAACGCCGTCGAGGCGATCGAGGGCGCCGGCATCGAGGCGATCAAGGACCCGCGGATCGTCGTCGAGGCCCATCTCGAGGGCGAGATGGTACGCATCACGGTGTCCGACAACGGCAAGGGCTGGCCCAAGGAGAACCGCAACCGGTTGCTCGAGCCCTATGTCACCACGCGCGACAAGGGCACGGGCCTCGGGCTTGCCATCGTCGCCAAGATCATCGAACAGCATGGCGGCAAGGTGGACCTCGTGGACGCCGAGCCGGACGAGAACGGGCGCACCGGCGCCGCATTCACTTTCACTCTGCCGCGGCGCCGCGCAGAGGAAGAGGAGGGGGATGCCGATCCATCCCCCGCCACGACCGAAGCGGAGCAGCAGGCCGCGTCGGTCGCGACTGAGAGCGCAGCGGGTGGGGCAGAACCTGAGGCAGAAAAACAAGAGGAGCCGCAATTGCAAGCGGTGGAGAATAGCTGATGGCCCTCGACATCCTGATCATCGACGACGAGGACGATATCCGCGACCTGATCGCGGGCATCCTCGAGGACGAGGGGTACGAGACGCGACAGGCGCACGATGCGGACTCGGGACTGAACGAGATCGCCCGGCGCCGGCCGAGCCTTGTGTTCCTCGACATCTGGATGCAGGGCAGCCGGCTCGACGGCCTGCAATTGCTGGACGTGTTCCAGGCCCAGCACCCGGACATGCCGGTGGTGATGATCTCGGGTCACGGCAATGTCGAGACGGCGGTGAGCGCCATCCGGCGCGGGGCCTACGACTACATCGAGAAGCCCTTCAAGGTGGACCGGCTCCTGCTGATCACCCAGCGGGCGATGGAAGCGGCGCGGCTCAAGAACGAAGTGGCGGACCTGCGCGAGCGCTCGAGCAAGACCGTGGAGCTCGTCGGCGGGTCGCCGGCGCTGCAGCACATCCGAGCGCTGAACGACAAATCCGCGC
>JAEYTN010000399.1 GCA_023433985.1 Pseudomonadota bacterium
CTCCAGCGCCGCGCCCACCCGGCGCGCGATGTCGAGGTCGAAGTCGTGGTCCGGCGCGGTCTGCTCATACTCGCGCAGTTCATCGACCGTAACGCCCGCCTCGGCGGCGAACTCGTCGGCGTCGAGCCCGAGCGACAGGCGCCGGTTGTGGTCGCCCTTGGGCTGCCGGTCGCGCAGCTTGTCCTCATCGCGAGCCGTGTAGGTGGCCTCGCCGCGCCCGTCGCCTTCATGGTCGAGCTGCTCGGCCACGTTGGCGGCGCTCGCCATGGTGATGGGATCGGGCGTCACATCATTGGGGTAGAGGTCGCGGTTTGCCATCTGCTGGTCTCCTCCGGATGGTAGCTGGGTAAAACGTGACCGGGCCGGCTTGGTTTCCGATCCTCGCGAGGGGGCGGCGGGCGCCGGGAGGGATGGCCGCCCGCCGCCGTTCCCCTGCAGGGGGAGTCGCTCAGTGGGGCCGGAGCACCACCTTGGTCCACTCATTCTGCTTGTCGCGGAAGTTCTTGTAGCCCTCCGGAGCCTGCTCGAGCGGCAGCCGGTGGCTGATCAGGAAGGTTGTGTCGATCTCACCTTCCTCGATGCGACGCAGCAGGTCCTGCGTATAGCGCTGCACATGGGTCTGGCCGGTGCGGATCTCCAGGCCCTTTTCCATCATGGCGCCGAGTGGCCACTTGTCGATGAGCCCGCCATAGACGCCGGGAATGGAAATGCGGCCGCCCTTGCGCACCGCCAGCAGGGCCTCGCGCAGCGCATGCCCGCGATCGACGCCGACCCCGAGCTTCTGCTTTATCGCGTCGGCAACATTGTCGATGGCAAAGCCATGGGCCTCGGTGCCCACCGCGTCGATAACCGCGTCGGGGCCGATGCCGCCGGTCATCTCCATCAGCGCCTCGGCAACGTTCGTTTCCTCGTAGTTGAGGATCTTGGCATCGAACTTCGCCGCGAGCTCGAGGCGCCGCGGGTGATGGTCGATGGCGATCACCTGCGCCGCGCCCATGATCACGGCGCTCTGCACCGCGAACAGGCCCACGGGCCCGCACCCCCACACCGCTACGGTGTCGCCGGGCGTGATCCCGGCATTCTCCGCGGCCATCCAGCCGGTAGGCAGGATGTCGCCCAGGAACAGCACCGTCTCGTCGCCCAGCCCGTCGGGCACCACGATCGGCCCCACATCCGAAAACGGCACCCGTACATATTCTGCCTGGCCGCCCGGATAGCCGCCCGTCAGGTGCGAGTAGCCGAAAATGCCGCTCATCGCGTGCCCGTAGAGCTTCTCGGAGGGCTCCTGCTTCTCGACCGGATTGGAATTGTCACAGGCCGAGAACTGCCCCTGCTCGCAGAAAAAGCAGTGGCCGCAGGAAATGGTGAAGGGCACCACCACCCGCTGTCCCACCGTCAGCGTGGATTTCGGGCCCACGTCCTCCACCACGCCCATGAACTCGTGGCCGAGGATATCGCCCTGCTTCATCCCGGGGATCACCCCGTCATAGAGGTGCAGGTCCGAACCGCAGATCGCGGTCGAGGTCACCCGGATCACCGCGTCGCGCGGGTTGATGATCTCGGGATCGGGTACGGTATCGACGCGAACGTCGCCATTGCCGTGCCAGGTAACTGCGCGCATGTGCGGCTCCGTTAGTTGCGGTGGTTGATGGCAGTGGCGATCTCGCCGGTTTCCATCAGCATCTTGAAACGCTTGAGCTCGTGCCGGGCCTGGATGTTGGGCTCCGCCATGAACAGCTTCGCCACGGCCCGCCCGAGGTCGCCGCCCGGCGGCGTATAGCCGATATCGGCGGTAACGATCGTGCCGCGATTACCCGACGCGTCGGTGAAGGTGACGCGGCCTTCGGTCTTGATCTGCGACCCCTCGGTCGAGCGCCAACTGATCGAGCTGTCCTCGACCACGTCCACGATCTCCGTCTCGAGCTCCACCGTCATTCCGGCGGGCGCGCGTATCGTCCATTTCGACACATTGGTGCCGGTGAACTCGATCTTCTCGACATTGCTCATGAAGGTCGGCAGGTTCTGGAAGTCCCGCCAGTAGGCGAAAAGCTCCGCCCGCGGCCGGTTGATCGTCACGCTGCGTCCGACGTAGGTGAGGTCGCCATCCTTGTCGTCCTTGCGGGCGCGCAAGGGGGCGTCGTCCGAAATCTGTTCGGTGCTCATCGGTGTTCCTCAGTGGTGCTGGTGGGGCGCGGTGCCGGGCTTCGCCATGCGCTCGTGCATCTTGGCGAGCTGGTCGTCGCCCATGAAGCTGGCCATCATCGCCTGCATCTTGTTGGCAAAGCCCGTGACTTCGTGGCCATCGCCCCGCAGCATGGCCTTGAAGCCTTCCTCGGCGACCATCCTGGGGTCGTCCTTCTTGCCGGCGCCTACCTTGGTGTCGAGCAGGTCGGCCGTCTCGAAGAAGTCGGTATCGGTCGGTCCCGGCATCAGCACCGTCACGGTGATGCCGTCCTCCTTCACCTCCTGACGCAGCGCATAGGCGAAGCTGTCGATGAACGCCTTGCTGGCATTGTAGACGGCCTGGTAGGTGCCCGGCATCAGTCCGGCGATGGAGCCGGTGATCAGCACCCGGCCCCAACCCTGCTTGCGCATGTCGCCCACCAGCTTGTGCAGCAGGTAGAGCGTGCCGGTGATGTTGGTATCGAGCACCCGCTCGATCTCGGTGAAGTCCTGGTCGAGGAACGCGCGTCCGAGCCCCCGCCCGGCATTGGCGAACAGCGCGTCGACCGGCCGACCGAGCTCCTGGATCTTCTGGTAGAGCGCTTCCACGCCGGCGGGCGTTGCCAGGTCGGCGATGACGTATTCGACATTCACGCCGCTGGCGCGCAGTTCCTCGGCCGCCGTCGCGATGTCGGGTCCGTCGGCGGCAATCAGCAGGTCCGAGCCGCGGCGCGCCGCCACGCGCGCCAGTTCCAGTCCGATGCCTGAGGATGCGCCGGTCACGACCGCGAACGAGATGGGGTTGTCGTCGCTGGGCATGAGGCTTCTCCGCTTCTTGGGTGTGGAAAGCCAACCTCCCTTTGCGGCGTTGGTTCCTCCCTCCCTGCCGGGGGGAACGCTTGGCGCCCCTGCGAGGTTAGTCGGATGAGACCCTCACCATCGCGCTTAGAGGCCGT
>JAEYTN010000412.1 GCA_023433985.1 Pseudomonadota bacterium
CGCCGCGCTCCTCTGGTCGACCATGCTGCTGCCGGTGGCCGGGCTCTGCTTCCTCTATTACCGCTCACGCGAGACCAGCCTGATGTTCTCCGAGGTTAGGCTGGGCGAGGCGTCGTTGCGCGTCAGGGTGAAAGCGCGGTCGCTGTTGGGGCAGTACCTGCTCTATGGCGTGTGCCTGCTGGCGGCGCTTGTTGTCATGGGCATAGTCGGCTTTGCGATCGCCGAGGCGTTCAACGCCAATTTCAGCGGTGGCGACTTCTCGGCTGCCAGCATCGCGCGGGCCGGCTGGACCGGCGTGACACTGGCGGTGGGCGGCTACCTCGCCACGGTCGCGGCCGTCACGCTGCTGGGTGAGGTATTCATCGACTGCGGCTACTGGATGCTGGTGACGCGCGGCGCCACGATCACCAACCTCGACAGCCTCGGCGAGGTGCAGGCCACGGGCGAGGACAAGTCGGTGGCCGGCGAAGGCCTTGCCGACGCGCTCAACGTGGGGTCGTTCTGATGGCACTCTTCGCCCGCTACAGCGACGGCGCAGCCGCCAGCGTCCGCGACGTGGTGCTGGCGCTGGACGAAAGCGTCGCGCAGCCCGAGGTGATCATCGCCGACCGGCAGAGCTACGACGAGATCGACCGCTGGCCGATCGACAAGGTATTCGCGCTGCCCTCGCACCGCAGCGAGCTGCGGGTCGGTGTCGAGGGCCGGCCGGCTGGAGCGCGGCTGGTTTTCAACGGGCCGGAGCCGGTGCAGGTCGCGCTTTCGCTCTTTCCCGAGCTGCCGCGGTACCGCCGGCGCGAGGCGGGCCGAGAGTTGCGGATACTCGGCTTTTCGACGCTGGCGCTGGCCTCGGTGGTGCTGGCCTACGTCGTCGGCGTGCCGCTGATCGCCAACCGGGTGAAGGCCGTGGTGCCGCCGGCCTGGGAGCTGGCGCTGGGCAGCGCCGCGCAGGGCCAGATCCAGTCGATCGTCGGCAGCGAAGGCGGCTTCGCCGTGTGCGACTACGATCCGACGAGCGTCGCGAACCAGGCCATCGCGCGCTTCACGCGCGAGGCGATGGAGGGCACGAACTCCCCCTTCACGCCCAGGATCGATGTGGTCCGCTCGCTGATCCCCAATGCCTTCGCGCTTCCGGGTGGGCACTCCTACTATTTCTCCGCCTTGCTCGACGTGACCGAGACGCCGGACGAGTTCGCCGGGGTGATGGCGCACGAGCTCGGCCACGTGGTGCACCGGCACGGCATGGAGGGGCTGATCGCCAGCTCCGCCACGGGCCTGCTCGTCGGGTTCGTGCTCGGCGACATGACCAATATCTCGGTCGCGGGCGCAGTCGGCGCGACGCTGATCGACAGCCGCTTCTCGCGCGAGGGGGCGCGCGAGGCCGACCGCTTTGCCGCGATGACGGCGGCGCGGCTGGGCTTCGACCCGTCGGCACTCGCCACGCTGCTCGAGCGGGTTGCCGGCGACAGCGAGATGAGCCAGGCCCTCGCCTTCCTCTCCACCCACCCGCTGACGGCCGAGCGCCGCGCGGCGCTCGAAGCCGCCGCCCGGGAGTTCCCGGCCACCGCCAGCGAGCCGGTATTCAGCGACGAGGAATGGACCGCGATCAAGTCGATGTGCGCGGGCATCCCGCCCGGGACTGTGATCGAACGGTACGAGACACCTTCCTTCCGCGTGCAACGCATGCCAAGCAACGACTGATACGTCCCGGGCACCAAGCAACACCGCATGCGCATTCTCATCCGCACCTCGAAATGGGCGATCTGGGCCCGCCGCTTCGGCTCACTGGCGGTACCGCTCACGGTGGTGCCGGTGCTGCTGCATCGCGAGCAGCTGATCGCCTCGACCGATTTTGCCATCGTCGAATCGGTGGCGGCGGGGGTGGCGGCGCTGGCGCTGATCCTGGCACTCAGCGCCTATGTGCGGCTGTGGATCACCGGCGACCAGGGCTGGGGCAAGGCGAGCTGGGGGCTGTTCTTTGCCCTCATCTGCCTGTTGCCCTTCGGCTATCTCGGGCTGCAGGCGCTGCGCTATCCGCTGGTCAACGAGGTGGCGACCGACTTCTCCGAGCCGCTGCCGCTCAGTTCCTCGATCCGCGTGGTGCCCACCGGCGCGGCGCTGCAGGACCTGATCGGCACGACCTTCCCCAATGCGCGCAGCCGCACCTACCCCATCGACGCCACGCAGATGTTCGCGACGGTCGAGGAGCTGGTCGGGCAACGGGGCTGGGAGGTTCGCACCCGCCGCGCCCCGCCGACGGCGCTCGACAGCGGACAGCTCAACGCCATCTCGGTCAGCCTGTTCGGCTGGCGCGACGAGGTGGCGATCCGGGTTACGGGCTCGCCCGCCGGCTCGACGGTGGACATGCGCTCGGTGCCGCTCAGCGGCTTCCACGATTTCGGCGAGAACGGCCACCGGGTGGAGGAATTCCTGCTTGCGCTCGACGAACGCATCACGCTGCTGCTGCGCGACGCTCCCCAGGCCCCCGGCGACGAGGCGCCGCCGCCGGCGGAGGAGCCGGCCGAGCAGTAAGGCTCAGGCGCGCGAGGGAAAGAGCGTGAGCCCGAACGGCCCGCGCGTGGCGCCGATCCGGCCGTGATCGACCAGGTATTCGACATGCGCCTTCAGCGTCATCCGTGCGGCGGGCCTGAGCGCCAGCGACAGCGTGGGGTAGATATGCCGCTGCAGCTGGCCCAGCGTCGTCGCGCCTGCCTCCACGGCGTCCACCACCTGCGTGTTGCGCAGCTCGCGATGCGCCAGCAGCGCCCGCGCATAGGCCGGCCCGTCGGCGATCGAGCCCCCATGTGCCGGCAGGTAGTGG
>JAEYTN010000428.1 GCA_023433985.1 Pseudomonadota bacterium
CTGCGCGCGCCCCGGTGAAAGCACCTCTACCGCGGCGGCATCGGCGCCGCTAACGTGCGGGCCGATTTCAACGCACGCGGCTTCATCTCATGCGCATTATCGATACGCACCTGCACCTGATCTACCAGGACCGGTTCGAATATCCCTGGCTCGGCGGCGAGCCCAAGCTCAACCGCGACTGGCCAGTGGAGAGCTACTGGCGCGAGGCCGAGGGGCTCGGCATCGAGGCGGCGCTGCACATGGAGGTGGACGTCGTCGAGCCGCAGATGGTCGAAGAGAGCCGGTTCGCGCTCGGGCTCGACCGCGTCGTCGGCGCGATCGCCAACGCGCGGCCCGAACATGCCGATTTCCAACAGCAGCTCGAGGCGCTGGCGGTGCTGGGCGGCGTGAAGGGCATCCGCCGGCTGCTGCAGGGGCAGCCGGCCGAGCTCAGCCAGACCGAGACCTTCCGCGCCAACCTGCGGCTGCTGCCGAAATACGGCATGAGCTTCGACATCTGCATCAAGAGCCACGAGCTGATGCTGGCCCCGCCGCTGATCGAGGCCTGCCCGGGCGTGCAGTTCGTGCTCGACCACTGCGGCAACCCGAAGATCGCCGCGGGCGAGTGGGAGAGCTGGACGACGCGGATGGAGCGGATCGCCGAGCTGCCCAACGTGGTGTGCAAGGTGTCGGGCATCCTCGCCAACGTCGCCGAAGGCTGGACGGTGGATCAGTTGCGGCCCTACGTCGATTTCGTGATCGAGAAGTTCGGTTGGGACCGCGTGGTGTGGGGCAGCGACCATCCCGTCGTGACGCTCTTCGCCGACCTGACGAGCTGGGTGAACGCGAGCCGGGAGATCGTCGTCGGCGCGAGTCAGGACGAGCAGGAGAAGCTGTTCTTCCGCAATGCGGAGCGGGTCTATCGGCTGACGTAGCCGAGGCGCATGGCACCCTCCCCTTCGTGGGGAGGGCCCAACCGGTCGGCTCAGTGCTGGCTATGCATGCCGCCCGGCTCGGAGATTTCCTTCAGCGCCTCGCCGCTCGAGGCCCCGTCGGCCTGCGACAGGTCGCCCAGCGAGATCATGCCGATCAACCGCTTGTCGCGGTTGAGCACCGGCAGGCGGCGCACCTTGTAGTCGGCCATCTGCTCGGCGACGTCCTCCACATCCTCGTCCTCGAAGCACCAGCGGATATCGGTGGTCATGATGCCGCGGACCTTGGTATCGGGACCCAGGCCCTCGGCCACCGCCCGGATGGCGATGTCGCGGTCGGTGATCATGCCGACGAGGCGGTCGTTCTCGCCCACCGGCATCGAGCCGGCATCGATCTCGCGCATGGTGCGCGCGACATTGCGGATGGGGTCTTCCGGCGAAGCGATCTCGACGCCGGTGCTCATGCACTCGCTGACTCTCATGGCTCGTCTCCCGATTTGCGGGAGCGGCAGGGACTGCCGCCCCTCGCTGGGATAAGCCATGTGCAGGCCCGGAGGTTCCGACGCCTCGTCAGAGCTCGTAAGTGAGCTGGTAGTGCACGCTCTTGTCCTTCTCGGCGGCGTAGCTGCCGCTGCCCCGCAAGCCCTTGAGATCGCCGGTGCCGGAGCCTTCGACGATCTCCCAGCGCGAGCTGGCGACGCCGTCCTTCCAGGTGCCGGTTTCGCACAGGATGAAGCTGCCGGATTTGCCGCCGACGGTGCCGGTGAGCGTCGCGTAGCCGGCATAGTGGCAGGTGTCGGCCGTGGGGTACTGCATCAGCGAGCGGATCTTGCCGGCAAGTTCGACGTCGCCGTGCAGCTCGAGATCGATATTGGCTTCGGTCGACTTGAGGCCGGCGACTTCGTTGTAGGGCTTCTCGTCCCAGTTCTTGTGCAGGATGGTACCTTTGGCGGTCTGCATGACGGGCTCCTTCTCTTTGCGCGCCAACCATGGGCGCGGGCGATGGTTATTCTGAGACGCCCTCCGGGACTCTACTGAGGGAACGGGCAGGCTTGCGGGCCGGGTCGATCCGGGATTTGCTGCCGGCCATGAGCGACCCGATCCTCTTCATCCTCGCGGTGCTGTCGCTGCTGGCGACGCCGGGGCCGACCAACACGCTGCTCGCAACCTCGGGGGCGACGGTGGGAGTGAGGCGTTCACTCGGACTGCTGGCGGGCGAACTCGGCGGCTACCTGATCTCGATCGCGGCGCTGCGGCTGGTGCTGGGGCCCGTGATCGCGGCGCAGCCGATGCTCGGGATCGGGCTCAAGTTCGCCGTGGCGCTCTACCTTGGGTGGATCGCGTTGCAGCTCTGGACCCGCAGCGCTTCGCTCGCCGGCGAAGGCGCCGTGAGCCTGCGCGCGGTGTTCGTGACGACGCTGCTCAACCCCAAGGCGCTGGTCTTCGCCTTCGGCATCATCCCGGCCGAGCACCCGATGCTCTGGGCCTACCTCGCCGCCTTCGCCGTGACGGTCCCGCTGGTCGGCGGCGCGTGGATCGCGGTCGGCAGCATGGTCGGAGCGGTGTCGGGCGAGCGGCATGCGGGGCTGGTGCGCAAAGTCGCCTCGGTGGCTCTGGTGGGTTTCGCGGCGCTGCTGGTCCGCTCCGCCTTCGGCTGAGCCGTTCCGGCAAGGCATCCGGGTGGAACATTCATTCCGGCTTGACGCCCGCAGCGGGCGCCGCGATGGTCCGGCTCCAGACCACCGGAGCCTCCCTTCATGCTCATCGGCAACGCGCCCTGCTCCTGGGGCATCAACTATCCCACCGGTAATGCCGTCACCTGGCAGGCCTATCTCGACGAGGTGGCGGCCGCCGGCTATCGCGGCACCGAGCTCGGGCCTTTCGGTTTCCTGCCCAAGGACAAGGCGGTGCTCGGCCCGGAGCTGGAAAAGCGCGGGCTGACGCTGATCGGGGCCACCCATGTCCACATCTTCGGCGAGCGGGAGCGGGCGCCCGACCTGATGGCGACGCTGCGCGAGCTCTCGCCGCTGCTCGCCGAACTCGGCGCGAAGCATCTCGTCATCATGGACGAAAGCGCCTGGTACCCGGCCGGCCGGGAGGGCGTGCTGGATGAAGCCGGCTGGCGCGGACTGGTCGAGACGGTACGCGAGGCGCAAGCCGTGATCGAGGGCGAGTTCGGCCTCAAGGCCAGCTTCCACCCGCATGTGGGGACGGCGGTGGAGCTCGAGCCGCAGATCGACCGGCTGCTCGCGGAGACCGACATCGACCTCTGCTTCGATACCGGCCACCAC
>JAEYTN010000443.1 GCA_023433985.1 Pseudomonadota bacterium
CGGCATGGGCGCAGAGCAGGGCCATCTCGGCGGTGAAGGCGGCGTAGGTAGGTGTCTGCTCGGCGCCGGCGCCGTCGGGCAGGATCTGCTTCAGCGTCTCGGCGATGAGTTCGGCACGGGGAGCGGCCGGCTCTGCGCCCTGGCTCAGGCCAATCAGGTAAAGGCCGGCGAGCTCGGCGATGCGATGGTTGTTGGCGGAGGAGTATCTCGAAGGGAAGCGCCTGAGCCAGAAGGCGCTGGCGGCGAGGATGCGGCCGATACGTTCTCGCGACGCGGGCGAAACGCGCTCGCCGAGTAGCGAGGCGGCGACGATCAGGCTGATGGCGCGCAAGGCCACTTCGATGCCCGAAGCCCAGCCGACGCCGCGGAAAGGCGGATTTGCCTCGAACCAACTGCCGATCGTGGCTTCGGCGGCCTCGAGGGCCTTCGCATCGCCGGTGAGCGCGACGTGCGCAGCGAGTGCAACCAGCCCCTGCAGGCGGTTGATCTCCCAGACATATTTGACGTCGCCGCGACTGCCGTCGTGGCGAAAATCGACGTCGTGGGTATAGGCCTGCGTGCCGGGCCATTGCCCGCCGGTCACCGGGTCGAAGCGCCAGAGGGTTGCCGGAAAACCCCGCACCGCTTCGGCCGGCCAGCGACGGCCAAGGGCCTCGAACTCGCCCGCGACCAGCCGGCCCGCGGCCTCGGCAATCGACGCGCGCATCGGGGCGTCGGCCCCGATCACGGCATCGCGCAGTCCGGGCAACGAGGGCAGGGGGGCGGCGGGATAGCGCGACCAGCCCTCATGCCGGCCGCGCGAGCGGCGCTTCCGTGCCGCTTCCGCCACGCGGTGGATGATCTCGGCCGGCTCCATCGAGCGCAGGCGATTGATGTACCAGCCGAGCTTCACGCGCCATGTTCCCGGTTGCGTTTGACTTTCCATACACCATCAGGCGCGAAAGCTGGCGGCCCGCAACGCCCTGTTTTGCCGGCGCGGTTAATGTCGGCGGTCGAAAACCGGAGGCCCGACATGCGCATTGCCATGGTTGTGATCGCCGCGCTGGCGGCAGCGCCTGCATGGGCGGCCCCGCTCGAGCTGCATCGTGGCGTGGCGGTGCACGAGTGGCTCAACTGGTCGCCGCTCGAGCCCGACGGGTCCTACCGCTGGCCGCCCTACGCGACGCAGGAGGAGTGGCTGACGCGCGAGCGCCCGGCCAGCGACTGGGCGGCGGGCGATCCGTTCGAACTGATCCGCTCGCTCGGCTTCGACTTCGTCAGGCTGACGGTCGATCCCGGCCCGCTGCTCGCCAGCGAAGGTGAGAGGCAGCAGGAGGCGCTGGCGCTGCTCGCGCAGGACGTCGCCGCGGTCACGAGATCCGGCCTCAAGGTGGTGTTCAACATCCATCCCAACACGCAGCTTGCTGCCTACAGCAACGACCTGGTGAATGGCCCGGCGAACGCGCCCGGCGTGGCGCAGTATCGCGACATGGTCGTCGCGCTGGCGAAGACCCTGGCGCCACTCGGCGCGGACAGGGTCGCCATCGAGCCTTTCAACGAGCCGGCGCACTATCCCTGCGACATGTGGGGCAGCAATGACTGGCAGGAGATCATGGCCTCGACGGTTGCGGCCATCCGCGCCGTCTCCACCGAGATCACGGTCGTCGCGACGGGTGCCTGCGGCGGCAATGTCGACGGCGTCACCGACCTCGATCCGAGCTTCGACGACCCGAACATCCTCTACAGCTTCCACATGTACGAGCCGCACCTCTTCACCCACCAGCGGGCCGATCGCGAGGGCGACTTCGCCTCTGGCCTGCCCTGGCCGGCAAGTGCCGGCTCGCCGGAGGCAACGCTGGCGATGCTGGAGGTGCATATGGAGGCTGCCGGTCTTTCAGCCGAGGAGCAGGCGCGGCAGCTCGATGCCGTCCGCCCCTACATCGACGAGTATTTCGCCGAGGGCTGGGGGGAAGCGCAGATGCGCGCCCGGGTGCAGCAGGCGGTGGATTGGGCCACCCGCCACGGCATCCCGACGTACCGCCTGTTCATGGGCGAGTTCGGCGCCATGCTGATGTCGGACGATGGTCGCTCCGGCGCTTTCGATCCCGACCGCCTGCGCTATCTCGAAACGCTGCGCAGCATCGCGGAAAGCCACGACATCCCATGGTCGGTGTGGGAGTTCTCCAACCCCTACGGCATGAGCGTGATCGAGCCGAAAGGCCCGGCGCCGCCGGACCTCAGGATGCTCAAGGCGCTCGGCCTCTAGTACTTCGAGATATCGAGGCGCTGGTCGATGAAGGCGCGCTTGCCGGCGCGGCCGCCTGCCAGTTGCTTCACCTCTTCGGTGTCGAAGACGATGCTGCCATGGGTGCGCCGGTGGAGGTCGTCGGCGACCCGCTGCGCATCCTCGGGCGACCCGCCCTCGGAGGGGATGTAACGGATGGTGCAGTGGCCGGGCGTATCCTGGTAGAACTGGTATTCCTCGATGCCCTGGAAATAGCGCGGGTTCTCGGGGGTAAAGTCGATGGTCACCACCCGGGTGCCGGAGGAGGAGATCAGGAAGTTCGGCTTCCGCCGCGGAATGATCTGCCCCACGCGCAGGCGCTGGCCGTTCGCGGGGGAGGCCGCCTCCACCAGCGTGGCGCGGTCCTCGGTGTCGTAGCGGATGAAGGGCATGCCGGTCGAAAGGAAGCCGGTGCCGACAATGCGACCCTCGACCCCCGGCTGGGTGATCGGGCGGCCCGCGTCATCCACAAGCTCAGCGGCGCCGTAGAGCGGCTCGAACTCATAGGTGAGGTCGTCGCGCTCGATGGCGAACAGCACCTTCTCGCTCAGGCCGTAGAAGTTGGCGATCGGCGTGTTGCCCAGCGCGGCGGTTATGGCGCGGCGCTGATGCGGATAGAGCGGTTCGGAAATGGGCATGATGCCCTTCAGCGGCAGCTTCGGCACCCGGCCCATGCGGCACATGTGACGGCTCAGCAGCTCGATCGCCGACGGGTAGCCGTAAAGATACCGGATCTGCCGCTCGTCGATCAGGTCGAGATAAACTTCCACATCGGCGCGCGTCATCGGGAACACCGAGAGCCGGAGTTCGCGCAGCGCCGGCTCCCACTCGTGGATGTACTGGCCGCGCGGATCGAGGCCGAAGCCACGCAGCACGATCTTTGCGTCCTTCTCGGTGAAACCGACGCGGCTCCAGCCCGAGTAGACGAAGGCCATCTCGCGGGCGGAGCGGTCGCGGTCGAGGTAGAAACTGAACGGCCGCTCGCCGTTCGAGCCGGACGTGTCGCCCCGGTCCACCTGCGAGCGCGGCACGGTCAGCACGTCGTCACCGGCCGCGCGCAGGTCGCACTTGGACAGCACCGGCAGGCGGGCGAGGTCGGCGGGTTCGAACCGGTTGAGGTCGAAGCCCGTGCCCAGCGCCTTGTCGATCAGGTCGCGATAGAAGGGACTGTTGCTGCGGGCCTTGTGCAGCAGCGCGCGCAGCGCCCGCTTGTGCTCGGCATCGGCGAGCGCAGGGTCGGCGGCAGCAGCAGCGATGCGCTCGCGCCAGCCCTGATATACCGGGCCGAATTTGGTCCGCGTGGGGATCAGCGACACCAGCGGCGCCAGCGAGCGGCGCACCATTGTGGGGCTTCGCACATAGGCGCCACGGGCGACATCCATCAGGCTCATTCGCATCCCTCCTCAGAGACTCATCCATTCGCCGCAGAGCTCGTACTCGGCGGGCTTCATCGTCTGCTTGAACTGGGTGTAGCCGTCCCCCGGCTTCAGCCCGCCGACGTCGAAAATGGCGAGGCCGCGACGCTTCATCTCGCGCATCACGCCCCACATCAGGAAATTGCCCGCGTTCAGCCTGCGGCCCTCGGGGCCGAACCAGCCGACGTGGTATTCGCAGTGGCTGCCGAAGCTGACCACCGACATGCCGGCGACCGGCGCCTCGCCAAGCATCATGCGGAACACCAGCACGGTGTCGGGCGCGGCCTCGCGCAATGCGCGCAGCATGGTGGAGTCGACGGCGTTGAAACCCTTCGCCAGCATGTTCTCGCGATGGCGGGCCAGCATCCATTCGTAGGCCTCGGGCACCGAGCTGACCTCGAGTGTCGCGTCGGATTTCTCGGCGTTGCGCACGCGGTTGCGGAAGGTGGAGC
>JAEYTN010000549.1 GCA_023433985.1 Pseudomonadota bacterium
CTGCCACAGCGCGAAACTATTGCCGTCAGTGTAGATCACGTTCGTCAGCGAAAAGATAAAAAACAAATGGGCCTTGTCGTGTTTGTCCTTGAACGTACGCGGGTTTGAACCCTTGCCCGGCGCCTTCACCTCAATGAAGCCGACCAGCGCGTTGCGTACAGTCACGGCGTAGTCGGGTCGCGTGCGATCTTCGGAAAGCGTGGTTTCGCCGATCATTCGAACAACGCCATCGGCATGCCCGACGACAGCCGCCATGTCCGCGATGAACGCCTCGAGCGGGCCCCGCAACTGATCTTCGGGCGCGCCGACAATCGCGGGGCTCGACAGCTTCGCCGTCGTTGCCGCACCAAAGGCCGACACCGCATCCGCTAGAGTTCTATTCGCCATTAGCCCCCCGTGAATCGAGCTTAGGACAACAAACCCATACGGTCTACCCGTTCACATTCCGTTCGCGAATTGCTATATCCACAGCAACCACGCCCACCCCTGACAGATTCTGACAGTGCGCCTATTTATGGTGCCCGCTGCCGATGCTGTGTCCGCGAGAGAGCCCGTCATGCCCGCCAAGAAGTCAGAGCCCACCTCCTCCTTCAGCATCGATGACTTCCTCGGCGAGATCGAGAAGGCCGAGGACGAGCGGCTGAACAAGCGGCTGCCGCAGGAGCGGCTGAAGAACAAGCGCGCCCTCGACAACGCCGCCCGCCGCGCCGCCGAAGCCGCCGGCACCGGCATCCAGCCGCTGAAGCCTACCCCTCTCGTCAAGAAGGCCGAGGGCCCCCTGGCCGTCGAGAAGCCGAAGAAGTCGGCCCGCTCCGCCGCCACCGGCATGAGCCTCAAGGCCCCGAAGTCGAAGGCCAACTCCGTCGATCGCCCGACAAACCTGCCCGGCTTCGAGGAGCCGCAGGCCGGCTTCGGCCATGTGCCCTCCCAACGCACCGCGGCCGACGTCAACGCCGCCCTCGAGGAGTCGAAGAAGCGCGTCAAGTCGAAGAACATGCCCGGCCAGTCCCTCGCCGGCGCGCAGACCGTGGGCATCTCGGCCACCGTGAAGGCGCTCGAGGACATCATCCTGCACGGCCGCAAGGAGGTGGAGGGCAATACCGAGTGGAAGCCCCACCGCCCTGCCCCGCGGCAGAAGTCGGAAGGCGGCATCCCCTTCAAGCTCGTGACCCCCTACGAGCCCGCCGGCGACCAGCCCACAGCCATCGCCGACCTGGTGGAGGGCGTCAACAACGGCGAGACCGACCAGGTCCTGCTCGGCGTCACCGGCTCGGGCAAGACCTACACCATGGCGCAGACCATCGCGCGCACCGGCCGCCCCGCCCTCATCCTCGCGCACAACAAGACGCTCGCCGCCCAGCTCTACGGCGAGATGAAGTCCTTCTTCCCCGAGAACGCGGTCGAGTATTTCGTCTCCTACTACGACTACTACCAGCCCGAGGCCTACGTCCCGCGCACCGACACCTATATCGAGAAGGAATCCACCATCAACGAGCAGATCGACCGCATGCGCCACTCGGCCACGCGCGCCCTGCTCGAACGCGACGACGTCATCATCGTCGCCTCCGTCTCCTGCATCTACGGCATCGGCTCGGTGGAGGACTACACCGCCATGACCGTCGATCTCCGCAAGGGCCAGAAGGTCGACCAGCGCGAACTCCTCCGCTCCCTCACCGCCCTGCAGTACAAGCGCGGCGAGGCCGGCTTCATCCGCGGCACCTTCCGCGTCCGCGGCGACACGGTGGAGCTCTTCCCCGCCCACTACGAGGATGCCGCCTGGCGCCTCACCTTCTTCGGCAACGAGATCGAGTCGATCGCCGAGTTCGATCCACTCACCGGCAAGAAGTCGTCGCACATGCTCTCCGTCCGCGTCTTCGCCAACAGCCACTACGTGACCCCGCGCGCCACCCTCTCGGGCGCCATCAAGGAGATCCGCAAGGAGCTCGCCGCCCGCCTGCAGGAGCTGAACGGCGCCGGCCGCTTCCTCGAGGCGCAGCGGCTCGAGCAGCGCACCCTGTTCGATCTGGAGATGATGGAAGCCACCGGCTCCTGCGCCGGCATCGAGAACTACTCGCGCTACTTCTCGGGCCGCAAGCCCGGCGAGCCGCCGCCGACCCTGTTCGAATACCTGCCCGACGACGCGCTGGTGTTCATCGACGAGAGCCACGTCACCGTCGGCCAGCTCGGCGCCATGTATCGCGGCGATCTTCGTCGCAAGGCGACCCTCGCCGAATACGGCCTCCGCCTCCCGTCGGCCATGGACAACCGCCCGCTCCGCTTCGAGGAGTGGAACGCCATGCGCCCGCAGACCGTCTACGTCTCGGCCACCCCCGGCGCCTGGGAGCTGGAGCAGTCGGGCGGCGTCTTCACCGAGCAGGTGATCCGCCCCACCGGCCTCATCGATCCGCCCGTCGAGATCCGCCCCGCCAAGACCCAGGTCGACGACGTCGTCGACGAGATCCGCCAGGTGACGAAGGCCGGCTACCGCACGCTGGTCACCGTGCTGACAAAACGCATGGCCGAAGACCTCACCGAATACCTGCACGAGCAGGGCATTCGCGTGCGCTACATGCACTCCGACATCGACACCATCGAGCGCATCGAGATCATCCGCGA
>JAEYTN010000578.1 GCA_023433985.1 Pseudomonadota bacterium
TCGATACGCTCGCCGGCGGGGGTGAAGTAGGCGGCCGCAGCGGCGCCCGACTTCCAGTGCGTGGCCACGAAGGCGATGGAGACTTCGCCGTCGTGGCAGCGGAAGGTAAGGTCGACGACGTCGCCCGGGTCGCCGATCAGCCGCTCGACGAAGAGCCGGGGGGCGACCTGCGAATAGCCCCACTCGCCGAGGCGTGGCGCCGGCTGCAGCCAGCGGGCGAGACGGCGTGCGCGCTCGGCATCGCCCCAGCGGTCACGCCCAGGATAGTAGTTGCGACCGGAGCCGCTGGTGGACTTGACGACGTAGCCGTCAGCCAGAAACGCGGAGGGCAACGCGGCCGGGTCGCTGCCGACCCACATGATCTCGGCCGTCCTGAGCTCGGGGACGCGGGCGCGGGCCCAGTCGCGGGCCGCCAGCTTGTCGCAGAACGTGGCGAACAGCGGATTGCGGTCGAAGTGCTTGCGCCACTGCACCAGCTCGTTGTGGCCGCGTGGGCGAGCAAAATCGGGGACGCGGCCGAGGCCGGCTGTGCAGAGCAGCGCGAAGCGTGGGCGGCCGAGCCAGACCGACACGTTGGTCAGCGTGAACGTCGTCTGGTCATCGAAGGCAGTCACGGCAGCTTCCCCTGGAGGCCCCCCAAAGGACATGCACGTAGCGAATTCACTTACACGGTTCGGCGGCTGACAAGCAACCTCAGCGCGCCAGAACGCCGTGCATGAAGAGGTTCTCGAGGAAGCGCGCCGCATCCTCGAAGCGGCCCTCGCCGCCGCGATCCTTGCCGAGCACGGCACGTACCTGCACGTCGAAATCGGCATAGTGCTGGGTGGTAGCCCAGATGGAGAAGATGAGGTGGTAGGGGTCGGTGCGGCGGAGCTTGCCGGCTTCCATCCAGCCCTCCAGCACCCGCGCCTTCTCGTCGACGAGCGACTTCAAGTCGCCTTCGAGAACATCGAGGATGCGGGGCGCGCCCTGCAGCATCTCGCCGGCGAACAGACGGCTCTGGCGCGGGAAATCGCGGCTCATCTCGAGCTTGCGGCGGATGTAGGAGCGAATCTCGGGGATGGGGTCGCCGACGGAATCGAGTTCGCGGAGGGGCTGCAGCCAGACATCGAGCATCGAGGTCATCAGGCGTTTGTAGATCTCCTCCTTGCGGGGGAAATAGTAGAGCAGGTTGGGCTTGCTCATCCCCGCCGCCTCGGCGATCTGGTCGATGGTGGCGCCGAGGAACCCCTTCTCGGAAAAGACGTCGAGCGCCGCTTCGAGGATCAGGTCCTGCTTCTCGCGCTGGATGCGGGTGAGCGGCTTGCCGCGCGGCTTTGCACGCGCCCGCCGGGGCGCATCGCCGCCCTTATCGTCACCCCCTGCACCGTCCTTGCTGTCGAGCATTTTCACCTTGATCGGCGGTGTGGAAGTGATAGCGTTTTTTCCAACTGGTCAAATTTCTGGATATCACATCCAAAGGTCAAGGGGCAAACAAACTTGACCGGACTGATCAACAAAAAGACTTAGGGAGACCCGAGGTGTCCGACCGTCGCAATGTCACGCCGAACGACCTGAGCGCGTTCTGGATGCCGTTCACCGCCAACCGGCAGTTCAAGAAGGCGCCGCGCATGTTCGTGGGCGCCAAGGACATGCACTACACGACCTCCGACGGCCGGCAGGTGCTGGACGGCACGGCAGGGCTCTGGTGCGTGAATGCCGGGCACACGCGGCCGAAGATCACCCAGGCGATCGCCGAGCAGGCGGCCGAGCTCGACTACGCGCCGGCGTTCCAGATGGGCCACCCCAAGGCGTTCGAGCTGGCCAACGCGCTGGTCGGCATCGCGCCCGAGGGGCTCAACCACGTGATGTACACCAACTCGGGTTCGGAGTCGGTCGAGACGGCGCTCAAGACCGCCATCGCCTACCACCGGGTTAAGGGGGACGGGTCGCGCTTCCGGCTGATCGGGCGCGAGCGCGGGTACCATGGCGTCAATTTCGGCGGCATCTCGGTGGGTGGCATCGTCGGCAACCGCAAGATGTTCGGCACGCTGCTGACGGGTGTCGACCACCTGCCGCACACGCATACGCCGGGCAAGAACCAGTTCACCCGCGGCGAGCGCGAGGACGGCGGGCTGGACCTCACCAACGAGCTCGAGCGCATCATCACGCTGCACGATGCTTCGACCATCGCGGCGGTGATCGTGGAGCCGGTGGCTGGCTCGACCGGCGTGCTCATTCCGCCCAAGGGCTACCTGAAGCGCCTGCGCGAGATCACCAAGAAGCACGGTATCCTGCTGATCTTCGACGAGGTGATCACCGGCTTCGGGCGCGTCGGCACGCCGTTCGCGGCCGACTATTTCGACGTGACGCCGGACATGATCGTGTGCGCCAAGGGGCTCACCAACGGGGTGATCCCGATGGGCGCGGTGCTGGTGACCTCGGAAATCCACGACGCCTTCATGCAGGGCCCCGAGCATATGATCGAGTTCTTCCACGGCTATACCTATTCGGGGAACCCGATCGCCTCGGCGGCAGGGCTCGCGACGCTCGAGACCTACAAGGACGAGGGGCTGCTGACGCGCGGCGCCGAACTCGCGGACTACTGGGCCGATGCGCTCCATTCGCTCAAGGGGCTGCCGCATGTCATCGACATCCGCAACCTCGGGCTGATCGGCGCGGTGGAGCTGGAGCCGATCGCCGGCGAGCCGACCAAGCGGGCCTTCTCGGCCTTCGTAAAGGGCTTCGAGGACGGCATCCTGATCCGCACCACCGGCGACATCATCGCAATGAGCCCGCCGCTGATCATCGAGAAGCACCATATCGACGAGCTGATCGGCAAGCTCGGCAGCATCCTCAAGACGCTGAACTGAGAGCGGGCGCCATGAACACGATCCAGAACGCCATCGGTGGCAAGCTCGTCACTTCGGTTTCCACCCGTACGCAGCCGGTGTTCAACCCGGCGACGGGCGAGCCGATCGCCACGCTGCCGCTTTCGACCAACGACGAGATCAACGCCGCCGTGGCGGCCGCCAAGAAGGCACTGCCGGCCTGGGCCAACCTGACGCCGATGAAGCGGGCGCGGGTGATGTTCAAGTTCAAGGAGCTGCTCGAGAAGAACGCCGACGAACTGGCGCGGCTCATTTCGCTCGAGCACGGCAAGGTGCACGACGATGCACTGGGCGAACTGGCGCGCGGCATCGACTGCGTCGACTTCGCCTGCGGCATCCCGCACCTGCTGAAGGGCGAATTCTCGCGCAATGTCGGCCCCTCGATCGACAGCTATTCGGATCGTCAGCCGCTCGGCGTCGTGGCCGGCATCACGCCGTTCAACTTCCCGGCCATGGTGCCGATGTGGATGTATCCGCTGGCGATTGCGTGCGGGAATACGTTCATCCTGAAGCCGTCGGAGCGCGATCCGTCGGCGCCGATGTTCGCCTGGCAGCTGCTGATGGATGCGGGGCTGCCCGAGGGCGTGCTCAACGTCGTCCACGGGGACAAGGAGGCGGTCGACGCCATTCTCGACCACCCGGACATCAAGGCGGTGAGCTTCGTCGGCTCGACGCCGATCGCCGAGTATGTGTACCGGCGCGGGACGCAGGCGGGCAAGTGCGTGCAGGCGCTGGGCGGCGCCAAAAACCACATGATCGTGATGCCCGACGCCGACATGGACCAGGCCGCCGATGCGCTGATGGGCGCCGGCTATGGCTCGGCCGGCGAGCGCTGCATGGCGATTTCGGTGGCGGTGCCGGTGGGCGAGGCGACCGCCGACGCGCTGGTGGCGAAGCTGAAGCCCCGCGTCGAGGCGCTGAAGATCGGACCAGCGACCGACAAGGACGCGCAGATGGGGCCGATCGTCTCGAAGGCGCAGCGCGACAAGATCGTCGGCTACATCGACAGCGGCGTCGAGCAGGGCGCGGAGCTGGTGGTCGATGGCCGCGGCTTCAAGCTGCAGGGTTATGAGAACGGCTTCTTCGTCGGCGGCACGCTGTTCGACCACGTGAAGCCGGACATGAAGATCTACCGCGAGGAAATTTTCGGGCCGGTGCTGTCGGTGGTGCGGGCGGGCTCGTACCAGGACGCGGTCGACCTGATCCACGGGCACGAGTACGCCAACGGCACGGCGATCTTCACCCGCGACGGCGATGCCGCGCGCGAGTTCGCCGACAAGATCGAAGTGGGCATGGTGGGCATCAACGTGCCGATCCCGGTCCCGGTGGCCTACCACTCGTTCGGCGGCTGGAAGCGATCGCTGTTTGGCGACCATTCGATCTACGGCCCCGAGGGCGTGCATTTCTACACCCGGCTCAAGACCGTGACCTCCCGCTGGCCCGCCGGCATCAAGGGCGGCGCGGAATTCAGCTTCCCGAGCCAGAAGTAGCGGAGTTTGCGAGCCCCTCGCTCCACCAATGGTGGCGAGGGGCTCTTTGTTTGAGGGACCTGGAAAAGTATGGCAGCACCCGGCGAAAACCTGCGTATCAACCCTGATCGGCTGTGGGACAGCATTCATGAGTTGGCGGAGATCGGGCCGGGGGTGGCGGGCGGTTCGAACCGGCAGACGCTGACGGACGACGACGCCAAGGGGCGGGCGCTGTTCCAGAAATGGTGCGAGGCGTCGGGGCTCACGATGGGCGTCGACAAGATGGGCACCATGTTCATGACGCGGCCGGGGACCGACCCCGACGCGCTGCCGGTCTATGTGGGCTCGCATCTCGACACACAGCCGACCGGCGGGCGCTATGACGGCGTGCTGGGCGTGCTGGCGGCGCTCGAGGTAGTGCGGTCGCTGAACGACCTCAACATCCAGACCAGGCACCCGATCGTGGTCACCAACTGGACCAATGAGGAAGGGGCGCGGTTCGCGCCGGCGATGCTGGCCTCGGGCGTGTTCGCTGGCATCCACACGCTCGACTATGCCTATAGGCGGAAAGACCCCGAGGGGAAGACGTTCGGCGACGAGCTCAAGCGCATCGGCTGGCTCGGGGATGAGGAGGTCGGGGGGCGCAAGATGCACGCCTACCTCGAATACCACATCGAGCAGGGCCCGATCCTCGAGGCGGAAGGCAAGCAGATCGGCGTCGTGACGCACGGCCAGGGGCTGTGGTGGCTCGAATTCACGCTGAGCGGCAAGGAAGCGCATACCGGCTCGACGCCGATGAAGATGCGGGTGAATGCGGGGCTCGCCATGAGCCGCATCATCGAGATGGTGCAGGCGGTGGCGATGGAGGAGCAGCCAGGCGCCGTAGGCGGCGTCGGGCAAGTGAAATTCTCTCCCAACTCGCGCAACGTGCTGCCGGGGACGGTGGTGTTCACGGTCGATATCCGCTCGCCCGAGCAGGCGAAGCTCGCCCGGATGCGGGCCAAGATCGAAGCGCAGGCGGCAGAGATCGCGGCGGCGCTGGGGGTCGGCTGCGCGGTGGAAGCTGTGGGGCATTTCGACCCGGTAGCGTTCGACCCCACGCTCGTCGCCCGGGTGCGGAAGGCTGCGGAGACGCTGGGCTACAGCCACATGGACATCATCTCGGGTGCCGGCCACGACGCCTGCTGGATGAACCGCATCACCCCCTCGGTGATGATCATGTGCCCGTGCGTGGACGGGCTGAGCCACAACGAGGCGGAAAACATCTCGAAGGAATGGGCCGCCGCCGGTGCAGACGTGCTGCTGCACGCGGTGCTGGAGACGGCGGAGATTGCCGCCTGACGGCCATACCCGTCTCCGTGGGGTGGAGACGGCACACAAAACTACAGGGAACAGCAATGGCTTCGAAGATCATCAAGAACGGCACGATCGTTACCGCGGACCTGACCTACAAGGCGGATGTGCGGGTCGAGGACGGGACGATCACGGAGATCGGGCAGAACCTTTCGGGTGACGAGACCCTGGATGCGACCGGCTGCTACGTGATGCCGGGGGGCATCGATCCGCATACGCATCTCGAAATGCCGTTCATGGGGACGTATTCGACCGACGATTTCGAATCCGGGACGCGGGCGGCGCTCTCGGGCGGGACCACCATGGTGGTGGATTTCTGCCTGCCCAATCCGAACCAGAGCCTGCTCGAAGCCCTGCAGATGTGGGACAACAAGACGTCCAAGGCGAGCTGCGACTACTCGTTCCACATGTCGATCACCTGGTGGGGCGAGCAGGTGTTCAACGAGATGGCCGAGGTGGTGGACCGGGGTATCACCTCGTTCAAGCACTTCATGGCCTACAAGGGCTCGCTGATGGTGAACGACGACGAGATGTTCGCGTCGTTCCAGCGCTGCGCCGACCTGGGCGCGCTGCCGCTGGTGCATGCCGAGAACGGCGACGTGGTCGCCTCGATGACGCAGCGGCTGCTGGCCGAGGGCAATGACGGGCCGGAAGGCCATGCGTATTCGCGGCCGCCCGAGGTGGAAGGCGAGGCGACGAACCGGGCGATCATGATCGCCGACATGGCGGGGGTGCCGGTCTATATCGTGCACACCTCGTGCGAGGAGGCGCACGAGGCGATTCGCCGGGCGCGACAGAAAGGGATGCGCGTCTATGGCGAGCCGCTGATCCAGCACCTGGTGCTCGACGAAGGCGAGTATTTCAACCGCGACTGGGACTACGCGGCGCGCCGGGTGATGAGCCCGCCCTTCCGCAACAAGAAGCACCAGGACTCGCTGTGGGCCGGACTCGCGGCCGGCTCGCTACAGGTGGTGGCGACCGACCACTGCGCCTTCACCACCCAGCAGAAGCGCTCGGGCATGGGCAACTTCGCCAAGATCCCGAACGGGACGGGCGGGCTCGAGGACCGGCTGCCGGTGCTGTGGACCAAGGGCGTCAACACCGGGCGGCTGACGATGAACGAGTTCGTCGCGGTGACCTCGACCAACATCGCCAAGATCCTCGGGCTCTATCCGAAGAAAGGCGCGGTGCTGGTGGGGGCGGATGCCGACCTCGTGGTGTGGGACCCCAAGCGCAGGAAGACGATCGCGGCGGCGAACCAGCAGTCGGCGATCGACTACAACGTGTTCGAGGGGATCGAGGTCGAGGGGCTGCCGCGCTTCGTGCTGAGCCGCGGCAAGGTGTCGGTGACCGAGAGCGACGTAAAGGCCGAGCAGGGGCATGGCCAGTTCGTGGCGCGCGAGCCGAACAACCCTGTGAACCGGGCGTTTTCGACGTGGAAGGAAATCACCGCGCCGCGCAAAGTGGAGCGTAGCGGCATTCCGCAGAGCGGGGTGTAGGCGAGAGGGGCTTCGGCCCCTCACAGGGGTTGTAGTGCAGGGGGTGTGCATTTGACGTCGGTGGTTTCCGCCAGGGGCCTGGGGCTGACTTTCAAGACCGGGGACGGCGACGTGGTGGCGCTGTCGGACGTGAACCTCGACATCGGCAAAGGCGAGTTCGTGTCGTTCATCGGGCCTTCGGGCTGCGGCAAGACGACGTTCCTGAGGATAATCGCCGACCTCGAGCAGCCGACCTCCGGCAGCATCACGATCAACGGCACGACGCCGGCCGAGGCGCGGGTGAACCGGGCCTATGGCTACGTGTTCCAGGCGCCGGCGCTGTTTCCGTGGCGGACGATCGACCGCAACGTGGCGCTGCCGCTCGAAATCATGGGCTACAAGGACAGCGCCGCGCGGGTGAGCAAGGCGCTGGAGCTCGTCAACCTCACCGGGTTCGAGAAGAAGTTTCCGTGGCAGCTGTCAGGCGGCATGCAGCAGCGCGCCTCGATTGCCCGGGCGCTGGCCTTCGACGCCGACCTGTTGCTGATGGACGAGCCGTTCGGGGCGCTCGACGAGATCGTGCGCGACCACCTCAATTTCGAGCTGCTGCAGCTGTGGGCGCGGACGCAGAAGACCATCGCCTTCGTCACGCACTCTATACCCGAGGCGGTGTACCTTTCGACCAAGATCGTGGTGATGAGCCCGCGGCCGGGCCGCGTCACCGACATCATCGACAGCCCCCTGCCCCGGGAACGACCGCTGGAAATCCGGGAAACGCCGGAGTTCCTGCAGCTCGCGGCGCGGGTACGCGATGGCCTGAGGGCCGGACATTCATACGAGGAGTGAGGGAGTGAAT
>JAEYTN010000595.1 GCA_023433985.1 Pseudomonadota bacterium
CCGTCATGGAAGAGCGCTTCTGGGAGTCGATCCACAAGCTCGCGCCGCTCAATCCCCGCTTCGTGTCCGTCACCTATGGCGCGGGTGGCTCGACGCGCGAGCGCACGCTGCGCATGGTCAAGGAAGTGAAGGCCCAGACCGGCGTCGACGCAGCCGCGCACCTCACCTGCGTGGGGGCCAGCCGCGCTGAAGTCGATGCGGTGGTCAGCGGCTACCGGGAGGCCGGCATATCGCGCATCGTGGCGCTGCGCGGCGACCCGGCCGAGGGGATCGGCAAGCCGTTCACGCCACACCCCGAGGGGTACCAGAATGCCGCCGACCTCGTGGCCGGCATCCGCCGCATCGGCGACTTCGATATCTCGGTCGCGGCCTATCCGGAGAAGCATCCGCAAAGCCCAAGCTGGGAGGCGGACATCGACAACCTGAAGCGCAAGCTGGATGCCGGGGCGAGCCGCGCCATAACCCAGATGTTCTTCTCGAACGACGACTATTTCCGCTTCGTCGAGCGCGCCCGTGCCGCAGGCATCACTGCACCGATCGTACCGGGGATCCAGCCGATCCATTCGTTCAAGCAAATCTCGGGCTTCGCCGCCCGCTGCGGTGCCAGCATCCCCGACTGGGTGGCCGAGCGCTTCGAGGGGCTCGACGAGGATCCCGAGACCCATGCGCTGGTTGCATCGGCGGTCGCCGCCGAGCAGGTCTTGGAACTGGTCGACAACGGGATTACAGAGTTCCACTTCTATACGCTCAACCGCTCGAACCTCGTTCTGGCCTTGGCCCGGTTGCTCGGTTATCGGCCCGATTCAAGGGCTTGAGGCTGTCAGGAACCGTTCATCTGCCGTTCAGCATCCGTTCAGGTGCAACCGGGTAGTCTGGCTAGTGTCGGCCGAGGTGGGGGCATCCACAAAATGGCCACGTTGACACTATCAGGTCCGGCTGGGTCGCGCGGGCATTTCGTTAAGGACAGCAGCCTATGAAACTCGATAGCAAGGTGAAGGGCGGATTGGCCTGGGCCGGGCTTTTCGTCATCCTCGCAGTGCCTTCTGCCGACCTTCTGTTCGGTAATGACGACGCTCCCTCCGCCAATCTCGCGGTAACGCCAACTGCTCCCAAGCCCGTGGTGCCGGCGGCCAAGGCCGAGCTCATGCCCGTGCTGAAGGCCGACCCAGTCGAGACCGCCAGCATCGCCACGCCTGCGGCCAAGAGCGACGATCCTGTCGACACTTACCTGCAGAAGGGCAAGAAGCTGCCGAGCTATATCTCGGATGCGGATACGGCGCCCGCCGTCAAACCGGCAGTGCCGGTGACGCCGGTGAAGCAGCCCGTCGAGGTCGCCGCCATCAACCCGGTGCAGGAAACCCCGCCGCTGCCGCTGCCGCGCGACGCCCGTCCCAAGGCGGCTGCGGTCCCCGTGGTCGCCAGCGTACCTGCCGTTACCCCGGCGGCGCCGGCCGAGCAGCCGCTGATCATCGACGAGGCCGACCTCGCCCAGCGCGAAGCGACGCTCTCCAAACCCAAGCCGCGGATCGAGCCATTCCCGCTCAGCGACGAGGGCATGGCCGACGATGTCGTCGTCACCGGCGATCAACTGGAGGAGTGGGACTCCGGTTCGCTCGCCGACTACCTTGAGCGCAAGGGCCTGCTCTCCGAGCAGGCGAGCGCCCAGGAGGACGAGTTCGTCTTCAACGAAGGGCCGGTCCAGCGGCGGAAGCCGCTCGAAAGCTTCTTCCTGTTCTAGTCATTTCGCTCCGGCCGCCCCCTAGGCGGCCTTAGCATCTGAGGGATCCAAACGTGCAATCCGCCGCATGCCTCAAAGCTTTTCATTTCCCGTTCGGTGGGTATTGTGCGCCCAAGTCGGAGAATTTGATGTCGTCGGTCTGGCAGCGGCTCAGCGCCTTCGTTGGCTCGTTTTCCGAGCGCACTGGCCTGGCCGGCTCGCTCGCGAATGCGCTCGACCCCGACACCTGGCTGCCCGGCGGCCGCGACGCGGCATTCACCCTCGCCATCATCGCGCTGTCGGCCAAGATGGCGGTGTCGGACGGGGTGGTCACCGCGTCGGAGTTGCGCGCCTTCCAGAAGACCGTCGAGATTCCGCCCGGGATCGAGGAGCAGGTCGATCGCATCTTCCGGCTCGCACAGCAGGATGTGGCGGGCTACGAATCCTACGCCAAGAAGGTCCGCCGCTTCTTCGTCGATAGCCCCGATACGCTCGAGCACGTGCTCGACGGGCTGTTCTACATCGCCTCGGCCGATGGCATGATCCACGAATCCGAACTCGACTATCTCAAGAGCGTCAGCGACATATTCGGGTTCGATGATGCGCGCTTCGAGCAGTTGACGGCGCAGCACGTGCTGTTCGACCGCGGGGTGGACCCTTACCTCGTGCTGGGCCTCGACCCAATGGCGGAGCGCGCCGAGGTGAAGCGCGTCTACCGCCTGCTCGTCGCCGAACATCATCCCGACCGGCTGATCGCCAAGGGCGTGCCCGAGGAGATGATCGACGTGGCCACTGCGCGCATGGCAGCGATCAACAATGCCTACAATCAGATCATGAAGTCTGCTGCGTAGGCCATGAACTTCTGCCGGTCCGCTTGACGCACGGGCCCGCCGTCCCCCATATGCGCTCGCCAGTTGACCGGGTGGCCGCTCCGCTGCTTTGCGGGGAGGAAAGTCCGGGCTCCATCGAAATACGGTGACGGCTAACGGCCGCCGGGGGCGACCCCAGGGAAAGTGCCACAGAAAGCAAACCGCTCAGCCTCGGCCTGAGTAAGGATGAAAGGGTGCGGTAAGAGCGCACCGCGGACCTGGCAACAGGGACGGCACGGCAAACCCCACCGGGAGCAAGACCAAATAGGGATGACGCGGGGCTTCGGCCCCAGCCGGTTTTCGAGGCCTGTCATCCGGGTTGGTTGCATGAAGTCGGCAGCAATGCCGTCTCAAGATGAATGGCCGCCACGTCAGCGCAAGCTGGCCCTACAGAACCCGGCTTACAGGTCAACTGGCACTCTCGTTTCGGTCTCGCGCGGTGAACGCGCCCGTAACCTCAACATAACCTTAACCTCCCCGTATCAATGTGCGCCAATGCCCCTTCGAGGGGCCTGTTTCGTGTGCCGGCGGCGGCCGGTTGGAGTGTTGGGCGACGATGGGTAAGCCGGAGGCCAGCGATCAGGCAGGGCCGCATGTGCCGGTCTTGCTGGCCGAAGTGCTGGAGGCTCTCGCGCCGCTCGATGGCGCCCACATCCTCGACGGCACGTTCGGGGCAGGGGGCTACTCCCGCGCCATCCTGGAGGCCGGTGCCTCGGTCATTGCCATCGATCGTGACCCTACGGTGCTACCGCATGTCGAGCGGCTGCGCGCCGAGTTCCCCGATCGCTTCAGCTTCGCTCAGGGCACGTTCTCCGAGCTCGACGAGTTCGCCGGCGGCACGGTCGACGGCGTGGTGCTCGATATCGGCGTCTCCTCGATGCAGCTCGATCAGCCCGAACGTGGCTTCTCCTTCATGCAGGAAGGCCCGCTGGACATGCGGATGACGCCCAAGGGCGCGTCTGCTGCCGACCTGGTCAATGGCCTCGACGAGACCGAGCTGGCGAACCTGCTCTACCTTTACGGCGAGGAGCGGAAGTCGCGCCGCATCGCGCACGGCATCGTTGCGGCGCGTGCCAACCGGCCGTTCGAGACCACTACCGAGCTGGCCCGCTTCATCGAACGCGCGATCGGCCGGAAGCCCGGCGATGCGCATCCTGCCACCCGCAGCTTTCAGGCGCTCCGCATTGCGGTGAACGGCGAGCTCGACCAGCTGGTCGAGGGGCTGTTCGCGGCCGAACGGCTGCTTCCCGAGGGCGGTCGGCTGGCGGTGGTCACCTTCCATTCGCTCGAGGATCGTATCGTGAAGCGCTTCTTCGATCCGGAGAAAGGCGCGCCGGCCCAGTCGCGCCACCTGCCCCAGCTGAAGCGGGAGCCCTTGCGCTGGGAGCCGGTACGCAAGGCGCTGAAGCCGTCGGCGGCCGAGACGGCGCGCAACCCGCGGGCTCGTTCGTCGACGCTGCGCTCCGCCATCCGCACCGCGACTCCGGCGCGGGCGATCAACTACGAAGGCCTCGGCGTGCCGCAGGTCCGGGGGACCGCATGATCAAAACCCTCAACGCCATCATGGTCTGCACCAGCCTGGCGGGCCTCGTGGGCGTCTACGCCCTCAAGTACTCGGTCGAGGACATCGCTTCGGACAAGGCGGCGCTCGAGCGCAAGATCGATCGCCAGCAGGGCGAACTGAGCCTGCTCAAGGCTGACTGGTCCTACCTCAACCAACCGGCACACGTGGCGCCCATCGTCGCGCGCCATCAGCAGGCGCTGAACCTGTTCCCCACCAAGCAGGAGCAGTTCGGCCTGATGAGTGGGTTGCCGATGCGGCCGGCCGCCCCCGACACAGCGGCCCTCGACGAACTGCTCAATTCGCTCGACGCAGGCATCGACCCCATCGAACAACTGATCGAGGCCAACTAAAAATGGCGCTGATCTCCGAAACCTCGATCCTGCTCGATGGCGGCCGCGTCTCGCGCGGCAACCTGACCAAGGCGCGCATCCGCTGGGTGATCGCGGCGCTGCTGCTGGTGTTCGCGGTGGTCGCCGGGCGGCTGGTCCAGCTCGGCATCACGGTCAACGACGCCACCATCGAAGGCGTCGCGCGCGACGTGATCACCGCCACCCGCCCGGCATTGCTGGATCGCAACGGGCTGGAGATGGCAGTCGATATCCGCGTGCCGTCGCTCTTCGCCGAGCCGCGGCGCATCGTCGATGTCGAGGAAGCGGTCACCAAGCTCCGCACCGTGCTGCCCGAGCTCGACGAGGCGTGGCTTCGCAATAAGCTCACCGGCGACAAGGGCTTCGTCTGGATCAAGCGCGAGCTTACCCCGGCCATCGAGGAGCGGATCTTCCAGCTCGGCATCCCGGGCATCGAGTTCGTCACCGAATCCAAGCGCTTCTACCCCTCGGGACGCGAGGCCTCGCACATCCTGGGCGGTGTCAACATCGACAACCAGGGCACCATGGGCGTCGAAAAGCACATGGACGACGAGGACCTGGCGCTGTTGCAGGAGCTGGGCATCGCCCGCGACCAGGCGCTCACTCCGGTCAACCTGTCGATCGACCTGCGCATCCAGCACGCCATGTATGAGCAGGTCGCGGACGCCATCACGCGCTATAACGCCATCGCAGCCTCGGGCGTGATGCTCGACGCGAAGACCGGCGAAGTCCTTGGCCTCGTGTCGCTGCCCGACTATGACCCGAACGATCCGGGTTCCATCAACGCCGAGTACAACGGACTCAAGAACCAGCGCTTCAACCGCATCACGTCCGGCATCTACGAACTCGGCTCGACGATGAAGACGGTGACCATCGCAGGCGCCCTCGACTCGGGCAAGGTGCGGATCACCGACCAGTTCGACGCCCGCTTCGGTGTGCGCTTCGGCCGCTTCACTATCGACGATTTCCACGGCAAGCACCGGGTGCTTTCGGTGCCCGAGGTCTACAAGTACTCGTCGAACATCGGCACCATCAAGATCATGCAGGCCTTCGGCAAGGACGACTTCCGCGCCTTCATGAGCCGGCTGGGTTTCGACAAGCAGGTGCCGTTCGAACTGCCCGAAATGCGGATGCCCAAGGTGCCGGAGAAGTTCTCCGAGATCGTCGCGGCCACCGCATCTTTCGGCCACGGCATCTCGATCAGCCCGCTGCACATGGCGCAGGCCTATGCCGGCTTCGTCAACGACGGCGTGATGATGCCAGCGACGCTGATGCGGCGCAGCGAGGCCGAAGCGGCGGGCCTCGGCACCCAGATCGTGTCGCCGGAGACCAGCCGCGAGATGCGCTACCTGATGCGTCTCAACGCGCTCGAAGGCTCGGGTACCCGTATGAACAAGATTGCCAACGGCTACCGCGCCGGCGGCAAGACGGGCACCGCCGAGAAGGTGGTGAAGGGCCGATACGCTGTCGGCACGAACCTCAACGTCTTTGCCTCCGCCTTCCCGCTCGACAATCCGCGCTACGTCATGGTCATCGTGGTCGACGAACCGAAGCGCGAGAACCCGCAGTCCGGTACGACCGCCGGCTGGAACGCGGGCGAAGTAACCGGCCGTATCATCCAGCGCGTCGCGCCGATGCTGGGAATCAGCCCCGACTTCAGCGAAATGTTGGATAACAAACTTGTCCCTGCCGTTCTCCGCTAGGACCTTGCCGGAAGGAAGCGAAGACTTGCCCTTCGCGCTCAAAGAACTTTTGAAAGGGGCCGGCGCGCAGGGCGTTCCGGCACTCGAGGTCGAAGGCGTGAACGCCGACAGTCGCGCCGTCGCGTCTGGCGAAGCGTTTTTTGCGCTGCCCGGCACCCGGGTGCATGGCGACAGCTTCGCGGCGCAGGCGGTGGGTCGCGGCGCCACGGCGATGATCACCGACCGTGCTCCGGACGCCGATCCGGGCGTGCCGGTGGTTGTGGTCGAGGACGTCAGAGCCGCTTATGCGCGGGCGGCGGCCCGGCAGTTCTCGCCGCAGCCGCAGGTTTCGGTGGCGGTGACCGGCACCAACGGCAAATCGTCCATCGTCTCGTTCGTGCGGCAGATCTGGGCCGCGACCGGTATCAGGGCCGCGAGCCTGGGTACCGTCGGCATCGAGACGAGCGCCGGCATCCGGCCGCAGGAGCTCACCACCTCCGATCCGCTGGCGCTGCACCGCGACCTCGCCGGGCTTAAGGCCGAAGGCATCGATCACGTGGCCATGGAGGCCTCGAGCCAGGGCCTCGACCAGCGGCGCGTCGATGGCATCCGCTTCGATGCCGTGGCGTTCACCAACCTGAGCCGCGACCATCTCGACTATCACCGCGACATGGCCGAGTACCGCGATGCCAAGCTGCGGCTGTTCACCGACCTTATCGCGGAAGGCGGCGCGGCGGTTGTCAACTGCGACGATCCCGAGCACACGCCGTTCCTGTTCGCCGCTCTTGATCGTGGTGCCAGGCTCCTGACGGTTGGACGCGAGGGTGCATTCTTCGAGATCACCGAAGTGGTCAACGAAGGCTATGGCCAGCGCGTCAACGGCCGCTTGGTGGGCGAGCCTGCCAGCTTCTACCTGCCGCTTACCGGCGCGTTCCAGGTGTCCAACGCCTGCGTGGCGCTGGCGCTCGCGGTTTCCACGGGTGCCCCGGCCGACAGGGCGCTGAAGGCGCTCGCGACCTTGAAGGGCGCCAAGGGCCGGCTCGAACTGGTGGGCGAGCACAATGGCGCCGCCATCTTCGTCGACTACGCACACAAGCCGGTGGCGCTCGAGACTGCGCTTGCTTCCCTTCGCCCCTATGCCAGTACGCAGCTGAAGGTAGTGTTCGGCGCCGGCGGCGACCGCGACAAGGGCAAACGCCCGATCATGGGCGAAATCGCCGGCCGCATGGCGGACGAGGTCATCGTCACCGACGACAACCCCCGTACTGAGGACGCAGCTGGCATCCGCCGCGAAATTCTCGAAGCCGTACCGAACGCCAGGGAGATCGGCGACCGGCGGCAGGCCATCGAGACGGCCATCGCCGGTCTCGTATCCGGCGACGTGCTGCTGATTGCGGGCAAGGGCCACGAGGACTATCAGATCGTCGGCACCACCAAGCACCATTTCTCCGACCACGAAGTGGTGCTGGAGACGCTCAAGAGGATGTAACCGCCTATGGCCGCACTTTGGACCGTCGCCGAGATCGTCAAGGCAACCGGCGGCAGGCCAGAGGGGCTTTCGGACGGGCCGATCTCCTCGATCTCGATCGACTCGCGCGAAATCCAACCCGAGGCCCTGTTCGTCGCCATCAAGGGCGACACACATGACGGGCACGATTTCGTCGGCAAGGCGCTCGATGCGGGCGCTACCGCGGCGCTGGTGTCCGAGGCGTACCATGCCGAGCACGGCGGCAGGAACCTGATCGTCGTGCTCGATCCGCTGAGGGCACTCGAGCAACTGGCGGTGGCGGCGCGCGCCCGCAGCCGGGCGATGATCGTCGCCGTGACAGGCAGTGCGGGCAAGACCACCACCAAGGAAGCCATCCGCACGGCGCTTTCGGCGGCTGGACAGACGCATTGGTCGGTCAAGAGCTTCAACAACCACTGGGGTGTGCCGCTGATGCTCGCCGGCCTGCCGCGCGAGGCGCAATTCGGCGTGTTCGAGATCGGCATGAACCATCCCGGCGAGATCACCCCACTGGTGAAACTCGTGCGGCCGCATGTGGCGGTGATCACCACGGTCGCCGCGGCGCACCTGCAGTTCTTCAACTCGGTGGCCGACATCGCGCTCGCCAAGGCTGAGATCTTCAACGGCCTCGAGCCCGGCGGGACAGCGCTGCTCAACGCCGACCACGAGTATCTCCACATCCTCTTCGCGCAGGCGCGCGAGGCCGGCGTCAGCCGCATCGTCACCTACGGCTACGAGGAGAACTCGGACTGGTGGATTGCCGGCGCCACCCAGCTCGACAACCGGATGGCGGCCGACGTCCGGCACGATGGCCAGTCGTACCACCTGCGCCTCAACGTGCCCGGCCGGCACATGGTCGCCAATGCCGTGGCGGCGCTCGCCGTGTCGCAACTCGCGGGCGAAGGCACCAAGGCGGCGCTCGATGCGCTCAGCCAGTTCGGCGCTCCCGAGGGCAGGGGGCTCACACTGAAGCTCGGCCCGGCCAAGAACCCGCTGCTGCTCGTCGACGAGAGCTACAACGCCAATGTCGCTTCGATGAATGCGGCGCTCGAACTCTTCAGCCACGCCAAGGCGCCGAGCGGCAAGAAGCTCGTTGTGCTAGGCGACATGCTGGAGATGGGGCCACAGGGCCCGCTGCTCCATGCCAGCCTTGCCGACGCGGTGGCGAAATCGGGTGCAGCGCAGGTTTTCCTCGTCGGGCCGGTGATCGGCTCGCTCGCCGATGAACTGACGCGTCGGGCCGAGCGCGACCGCGATTCTCCCGGTGTGACCCATGTGCAAACCGTCGAAGAGATCGGCGAGCCCCTCTTCGCCGCCCTTGCCTATGGCGATGCAGTTATGGTCAAAGGGTCAAAAGGCGTCAGGCTCGCGTCGCTGGTCCAGACCATCCGCGAGCGCTTCGCAAGCGCCTGAGGAACGGGTGGGACACCTCTAGTATGCTGTATTTCCTCGGGCAGTTGGGCGACAGCCTCGCCGCCTTCAACGTGTTCCGCTACATTACCTTCCGTACCGCCGGCGCGGTGGTCACGGCGCTGTTCTTCGTGTTTCTGTTCGGTCCCAACATGATCTCGGCCCTGCGCCTGCGCCAGGGGCGCGGCCAGCCGATCCGCGAGGATGGCCCGCAGGGACACCTGCTGACCAAGAAGGGTACGCCCACCATGGGCGGGCTGATGATCCTTGCGGGGGCCGTCAGCTCGATCCTGCTCTGGTCGAACCTCTCGAACGGCTATGTCTGGGTGGTGCTGTTCGTCACCGTTTCGTTCGGCGCCATCGGCTTTTACGACGATTTCCTCAAGGTAAAGCGCATGTCGCATGCCGGATTTTCCGGTCGGCAGCGACTGATCATCGAGGGCATCGTGGCACTGGTCGCCGGCTATTTTCTCGCCACGCTGACGCCACCTGAAATCGCCAATTCGGTGATGTTCCCGTTCCTCAAGGGCGCGGGCCTGCCGCTCTCCTACGCGTTCTACATCTTCGCAGCATTCGTCATCGTCGCGGCGGGTAACTCGGTGAACCTCACCGATGGTCTCGACGGGCTGGCCATTGTGCCGGTGATGGTGGCTGCGGCCTGTTTCGGGCTGATCGCCTACCTCGTCGGCTCGTCGACCTATGCCGAGTACCTGCTGCTCAACAACGTGCCGGGCACGGCCGAGTTGTCGGTCGTCTGCGGTGCGCTGATCGGCGCCGGACTGGGTTTCCTGTGGTTCAACGCTCCGCCGGCGCAGATCTTCATGGGCGATACCGGTTCGCTGGCGCTCGGCGGCGCGCTCGGCACCATTGCGGTGGCTACCAAGCACGAGATCGTGCTGGGCATCATCGGCGGGCTCTTCGTGCTCGAGGCGGTGTCGGTGATCGTGCAGGTCGCGAGCTTCAAGCTCACCGGCAAGCGCGTGTTCAAGATGGCGCCGATCCACCACCATTTCGAGATGATGGGCTGGACCGAGAGCCAGGTGGTGATCCGGTTCTGGATCATCAGCTTCGTGCTTGCTCTCATCGGCCTGAGCTCGCTGAAGCTGCGCTGAGATTCGCAAAACGCGATTCCCGTTCCGAACTTCGTAACCATCCCGCCGTACATTGCCTCCCGTAGTTGCGTACGGGGAGCGCTGCCGGGCAGGGCGGCGTCACGAACAATGTTTGCACGCGAGCGGAAGACGCCCATCGCCGAGTGGTGGTGGACCATCGACAAGAGCCTGCTTGCCGCCTTGATCCTGCTGCTGATGGCGGGGGTCATGCTGAGCTTCGCGGCAAGCCCGCCGGTCGCCGAGCGCATCGGGCTCAGTCCCTGGTATTTCATCATCCGACAGGCGATTTTCGCCGCGCTTGCGGTGCCGGTGATGCTCGGCGCCTCCATGCTGCCGCACCGCGCGGCCCGGTGGGTGGCGCTCGGCACGCTGGTGGTGTTCGTGGTCCTGCTGTGGCTCACCTTGCGCTTCGGCGTCGAGGTGAAGGGCGCCAAGCGCTGGATCTCGTTCGCCGGCAACACGGTGCAGCCATCCGAGTTCGTGAAGCCCGCCTTCGCCATCATCGGCGCGTGGCTGTTCGCCGAGAGCATGAAACAGAAGGGCGTGCCGGCGCGGCTGATGGCGACCGGCATCATGGGCGTGATCGTCATGGGCCTGCTGCTACAGCCCGACATCGGGCAATCCGCGCTGGTGCTCGCCACCTGGGGGGCGCTGCTGTTCCTTTCGGGTATTTCGTGGTTGGTGATCATCGGGCTAGGCGCCGGAGCGGTGGCGCTGCTGTTCGCGGCCTATTCGTTCTTTCCGCACTTCGCCAAGCGTATCGACGGCTTCCTCAACCCCGAGGACAGCGTGCACGGCTCCTACCAGATGGAGAAGGCCCTGAACTCGCTGCTCGAGGGTGGCTGGTTCGGCCGCGGGCCGGGCGAGTCGCTTGCCAACAAGGTGATTCCCGACGCCCATGCCGACTACGTGTTCTCGGCGGCGGCCGGCGAGTTCGGCATCCTGTTCTGCCTGTGCCTCGTGGCGCTGATCGGCTTCATCGTCGTGAAGGCGCTGATCGGGGCGCAGCAGCAGTCGAGCCTGTTCGCGCGGCTGGCCGCGTCGACCATCGCCATCCAGTTCGGCCTGCAGTGCGGCATCAACCTGGCGGTGAACCTCAATCTCATCCCGCCCAAGGGCATGACGCTGCCGTTCGTCTCGTATGGCGGCACCTCGATGCTCGCAATCGCGTTCGGCATGGGGCTGATGCTCGCCTTTACCCGGAAGCGGCCGGAGGAGCGGCTGGTGACGGGGCTTCCCGCCTACCGCGGCCCGGTGCTAAGCCCGGCGGAATGAGCACATTCGTCCTAATGGCAGGTGGCACGGGAGGGCACCTCTTCCCGGCCATGGCACTGGCGCAGGAACTGCGTCGGCGCGGCCACGACATCCAACTGATGACCGACCATCGCGTCGCCGCCTATGGCGACAAGTTCCCGGCGAGCCAGACGCATATCGTCCCCTCCGCCACGCCGTCGGTTCGGAACCCGGTGAAGCTTTTCCTGGCGGGGTGCAAGATTCTCTGGGGCACCGGCGTTGCCTTCGGCAAGCTGGGCGCCATTCGCCCCGATGCGGTGATCGGCTTCGGCGGCTATCCGGTGTTCCCGCCGTTCCTTGCCGCCGCCTTCGCCGGTATTCCTGGCATCCTGCACGAGCAGAACGCCGTGATGGGCCGTGCCAACCGCGCACTCGGCCGCTTCGCCCGTGTCATTGCGCTGAGCTTCGCACGCACGTCGAAGGCCGAGGTCTTTGCGTCCAAGTCGCATCTCGTCGGCAACCCTGTGCGCGACCGGGTGCGCGACGTGGCGAACGTGCCCTATCCCGAGATCGATCCCGACGAGGCGATCCGCCTGCTCGTGTTCGGCGGCAGCCAGGGCGCGGGCATCTTCGGCAAACTGGTGCCGCCCGCCATCGCCGAGTTGCCGGCCGAGCTGCGGGGCCGCCTCCGCGTGACCCAGCAGTGTCGGCCGGAGGACCTCGACGCCGTCGCAGAGACCTACCGGCAGGCCAAGGTCAACGTCGAGCTCCAGACCTTCTTCAACGACCTGCCCGAGCGGATGGCGAATTCGCACCTCGTTGTCTCGCGCTCCGGTGCCTCCTCCATAGCCGAACTCGCCGTCATCGGCCGCCCCGCCATCCTGGTGCCGCTGCCCGGCTCGATCGACGCTGACCAGAAGAACAACGCGCTGGTGATGGAGGCTGCCGGCGGTGGCTGGATCGCCGAGCAGGCCACGCTCACGCCGCAATCGCTTGGCACCCGTCTCACCTCACTTTTGAGTGATCCGGCCGCGCTGCAACGGGCAGCGGCTGCCGCCAAGTCACTCGGACAGCCGGATGCTGTCGTCAAACTCGCGGACGTTGCGGAACGTCTCGCCCAGAAGGGAAAAGCTTCATGAAGATGCCGCGCAACATCGGTCCGGTGCACTTCGTCGGCATCGGCGGCATTGGCATGAGCGGCATCGCTGAAATCCTGCACAACCAGGGCTACAAGGTCCGTGGTTCCGACAGTGCCGAGAACGCCAACGTGCAGCGCCTGCGCGGCATGGGCATCGAGGTCGCGATCGGCCAGGCGGCCGAGAATCTCAAGGATGCGGCCGTGGTCGTCATCTCGTCGGCGATCAAGAAGGGCAACCCGGAGCTTGCCGCGGCCCGCTCTCGCGGCCTGCCGGTTGTGCGCCGCGCCGAAATGCTCGCCGAGATCATGCGTTTCAAGAACGCCATCGCCATCGGCGGCACGCACGGCAAGACCACCACGACCACGCTGGTCGCAACGCTGCTCGACGCCGCCAACTACGACCCCACCGTCATCAATGGCGGCATCATCAATGCCTACGGCACCAATGCCCGGCTGGGCGGAGGCGACTGGATGGTGGTTGAGGCCGATGAGTCGGATGGCAGCTTCGTTCGCCTGCCGGCGGACGTGGCGATCGTCACCAATGTCGACCCCGAGCATCTCGACTATTATGGCGACTTCGAGAAGGTGAAGCAGGCCTTCATCAACTTCGTCGAGAACGTCCCCTTCTACGGCTTTGCGGTCATGTGCCTCGACCATCCCGAGGTGCAATCGCTGGTCGGGCAGATTCGCGACCGCCGCGTCATCACCTATGGCCGCAACCCGCAAGCCGACGTGCGCCTCGTCGACCTCGAGATCTACGACGGCGCCTCGCATTTCTCCGTGGAGATCCGCGACCGCATCCGGATGACGCATCTGCGCATCGATGGCCTCGAGCTGCCGATGCCGGGCGAGCACAATGCTCTCAACGCCACCGCGGCGATCGCCGTCGCCGACCAGCTCAAGGTCCCCGCCGAAGCGATCCGGAAGGGGCTCAAGAGCTTCTCGGGCGTGAAGCGCCGCTTCACCAAGACCGGCTCGGTCGGCGGCATCACCGTCATCGACGACTACGGGCACCATCCGGTGGAAATCACCGCTGTGCTGAGGGCTGCGCGCCAGTCGACCAAGCGCGACGTGATCGCCGTGGTGCAGCCGCACCGCTATTCGCGCGTGCACGACCTGTTCAACGAGTTCGCTACCGCCTTCAACGATGCCGACACCGTCATCGTCGCCCCGATCTACGCTGCCGGCGAGTCGCCGATCGACGGCGTGACGCACGAGGAGCTGGTCGCGCGCATCCGCGCCCGCGGCCACCGCGATGCCCGCGTGCTCGATCGGCCCGAGACTCTGGCCCAGTTGATCGCCGACCGGGCTCAGGAGGGCGACTACGTCGTCTGCCTCGGCGCCGGAAACATCACGCAATGGGCGGCTGCCCTGCCGGGCGACCTGGGCAAACTCATCGGCAAGGAGCCAGAGGCAGCATGAACATGCACGTCAACCAGTGGCCCGACCTCATCCCCACCCTGCAGCCCTGGATCAGCGAAGTTCGCGGCCAGCTGGTTCCCAACCAGCCGCTCGACGAGATGACGACGCTGAGGGTAGGGGGCCCCGCGCAGCTGTTCTTTCGGCCAGTGGACGAAGAGGACCTCGCGTTCTTCCTCAGGCACCTGCCGGAGAACATCCGCGTCACCGTGATCGGCCTCGGCTCGAACCTCCTGATCCGTGAGGGCGGGCTCGATGGGGTGGTGATCCGCCTCCCGGCGAAAGGTTTTGGCGCAATCGATATCCTCGACGGTCACCGTGTCCGCGCGGGTGCGGCGGTCCCCGACGTGAAGGTCGCGACGGCCTCGGCCGAAGCGGGCATCGATGGGCTGTGGTTCTACCGTGGCATCCCCGGCGGCATTGGCGGCGCGCTCTATATGAACGCTGGCTGCTACGGCACCGAGACGCGCAACCGCATGGTCGAGCTGCGCGCCGTCACCCGGCAGGGCGACATCGTCACGCTGACGAACGCCGACATGGGCTATCTCTACCGCAAGTCGAACGGGCCGCGCGGCGCGGTCTTCACCTCGGCCGTCTATCAGGGTTTCCCCGGCGAGCCCGAAAAGATCCTCACCGAGATGCGAACGGTCACCGAGCGGCGCGAAAGCACGCAACCGACCAAGGCGCGGACCGCTGGTTCCACCTTCAAGAACCCCGAAGGCCATTCGAGCTGGAAGCTGATCGATGAAGCGGGCGGCCGCGGCTTCACCTTCGGACGCGCCCAGATGAGCGAGCTGCACTCCAACTTCCTCATCAACATGGGCGAGGCTGACGCGTTCGAGGTCGAGACGGTGTGCGAGAGCATCCGCCAGAAGGTACGCGACAAGCACGGCATCGAGCTCAAGTGGGAAGTCCGCCGCATGGGCCACTTCCTCCCCGGCCGCGAGGTGCGCGAGTTCATGGACGGCATGCCGTTCACGGGAGCCGTTTGATGACCAAGCATGTCGCCGTCCTGATGGGCGGCATTGCCAACGAGCGGCCGGTGTCGCTGAAGTCGGGCGCCGAGTGCTCCCGGGCACTGCGTAACGCCGGCTACCAGGTCACCGAGGTCGACGTCGGCTACGACATCGCCGAGCGGTTGCGCGAGCTGAAGCCGGACGTCGCCTTCAACGCGCTGCACGGCCCGTTCGGCGAAGATGGCACCATCCAGGGCGTGCTCGAGTTTCTGCGCGTCCCCTACACCCATTCGGGCGTGCTGGCCTCCGCCTTGGCGATGAACAAGCACCAGGCCAAGATCATGTTCAAGGCGGCCGGCATCCCGGTCACCGACCATACGATCGCCAACCGCGCCGAAGTCGCCCGCGCCCATGTCATGGCGCCGCCCTACGTGGTGAAGCCCATCGCCGACGGGTCCAGCTTCGGCATCTTCATCGTGAAGGCCGACCAGTCGCACCCGCCGCAGGAACTGCTGCGCGAGGACTGGAACTCGGGCGAGGAAGTGATGGTCGAGCGCTACATCCCCGGCCGCGAGCTCACCTGTGCGGTGATGGGCGACGTGGCGCTCGGCGTAACCGAGATCGTCACCGACCTCGCGTTCTACAATTATGAGGCCAAGTACGCCAAAGGCGGCTCGACCCATGTCATTCCGGCGCAAATTCAACCGAAAATTTACGACAAAGTGCAGAAGATGGCGCTCAAGGCGCATGCTGCGCTTGGGTGCCGGGGCGTAACTCGAAGCGACTTCCGCTTCAACGACCAAGCCGGGGAAGACGGGGAACTCGTCTGCCTCGAAATCAACACCCAGCCGGGCATGACCGAGACGTCACTGGTCCCTGAGCAGGCCCGCCATGCGGGGCACAGCTTCGAGGAGCTGGTGTCCTGGATGGTGGAGGATGCGAGTTGCAACAGGTAGGGGCAAAAGGTTTCGCCAATGCCCGACCGGTCGATCCCCGCCAGTTCCCCGCCGTCGTTCCGCGACCCGCGCACCAGGCGCTGGTCCGTGCGAACCACATCTGGGTGCTGCACAAGCAGCGGATCGTCCAGGTCATCGGCGGCCTCCTCGCACTGCTCGCCTTCACCGGCCTGATCAGTGCCCGCGACCTGATCGCCGAGGGCGGCGTCACTGCGTTCAAGTTCGTGCAGGGCGAGTTCGCTGCGGCCGGCTTCGGTATCAAGTCGATCGAAATCACCGGCCAGACGCTGACGGCCGATGCCGACATCATCACGCTGCTCACGGTGGGCACCGGCAACTCGACGCTGACCTTCGATCCGCAGAAGGCGCAGGCTCGCCTCGAGTGGCTGCGCGCCGTGAAGTCCGCGACCGTGCGCAAGATCTACCCAAACCGCATCA
>JAEYTN010000044.1 GCA_023433985.1 Pseudomonadota bacterium
ATCCTGCGCGGCCCGGAGGGGCATGTAGAGGTAGAAGCTGTCGAACTCGGTCATGCCGAGATCGAAGATCACCGCCACCTTGTAGGAGCGGGTGCGGGAGGTGCGGCCGGCCGAGGTTTCCTGCCCGTTGGGGCTGAGGAGGGTCAGCGGGTCGCCGATGTTGAGCTTCAGCTTCTCGGCGAGGCGGCGGCCGATGGCGACGCCTTCGCCACCGTCCCAGCCGTCCCAGTAGCCGAGGATGGCGCCATCGTGGAGCAGCTTCAGCTTCTCGACCGAGGCGAGCGACATGCCGCGGGCGATGACGCCGGTGTAGGAGCTGCGCGGGCCGGAGGCGAGGGCCTGGCCCTCGACGAAGGGAATGGCGGCCACCACGCCATCCACGGTCTCAAGCTCGATGGCCGATTGCTCGTAGTCGGTGAAGCGCGACTCGATCGGGTAAGCCGAGAAGTGGCCGTTGAGACCGAGCAGTTTGTTGACGATCTCGGTGTTGAAGCCGTTCATCACCGAGGTGACGACGATCAGCGCGGCGACGCCGAGCGCAATGCCGGTGAGGGTCAGGCCGGCGATGACGGAGACGAAGCGGTCGCGGCGGCGGGCGCGGAGGTAGCGCCAGGCGACGGTGAACTCGAAGCGGGAGAACGGGCCAGGATCACCGGCGGGCTGCTTGGCGGCACCAGTCACTGGTTGAGGCCCTCCACCGGATCGAGGCGGGCGGCGCGCCAGGCGGGATAGAGGGTCGCAAGGAAGGTGAGGCCGAGCGACAGCAGCACGACGAGGATCACCTCGCCCTCGTCGATGCGCGAGGGGAGCGAGGCCATCTGGAACAGCTCGGGCGGGAAGATCGGTATCGACAGCAGGTCGGAAAGCCCGGCGCGCAGGACTTCGGCGTTCGAGGCGACAAGCAGGCCGAGGACGAGGCCGAGCACCGTGCCCGAGAAGCCGATGGCGAAGCCGGTCATCGAGAAGATGCGCAAGATGGCGCCGCGGGTGGCGCCCATGGTGCGGAGCACCGCGATATCCGGTCCCTTGTCCTTCACCAGCATGACGAGGCTGGCGATGATGTTGAAGGCGGCGACGAGGATGATGAGCGACAGGATGACGAACATCACCACGCGCTCGACCTGCAGCGCCGAGAAGAAGGTGGCGTTCCGCTGCTGCCAGTCGGTGATGTTGAAGGGACGATCGAGGGCGGCCTGCAACTGGGCCTTCATGCCGGCGATGTTGTCGGGGTTGGTGACGAAGACCTCGACGCCGGAGGCCGAGTAGACGCGCTCGTAGGCGGCGTCGATCTCCTCGTCGGTGGCCATGACGCCGGGCATTTCGACGCCGGGCCGCAGCTGGTCGGTGAACTGCTTGAAATAGACCTGCGCGGCCTGCATCGGCATGTAGATGTAGAAATTGTCCGCCTCGGGCATGCCGAGCGAGAAGATGACGTTGACCGGGTAGGAGCGCATGGCGGCGGTCTGGCCGAAGGGCGTCATGGTGCCGTCCGGGTTCACGATCGTCACCGGGTCGCCGATGGTGACGCCGAGGCGATCGGCGAGGCGGGTGCCGATGGCGACCCCCTGCCCTTCGTCCCACCAGTCCCAGCCGCCGAGCTGCGAGGCATTCTGGAGCAGGACGAGCTTTTCGAGCGAGTCCTCATCGACGCCGCGAACGACGACGCCGGTGGAGTCGGAGTTGCCGGAGGCGAGCGCCTGGCCTTCGACATAGGGGATGGCATAGGTGACGCCGGGGACGGCTTCGAGGCGGCGGACGACATCGCCGTAGTCGGTGAACGGGCCCTTGGCGTTCTCGACGACGAAGTGGCCGTTGAGGCCGAGAATTTTGCCGAGCAGCTCGGTGCGGAAGCCGTTCATGACGCTCATGACGGTGATGAGCGTGGCCACGCCAAGCGCGACGCCGACGAGCGTCAATAGCGCGATGACGGAAACGAAGCGTTCCTTGCGGCGGGCGCGCAGGTAGCGGCCCGCCACGAGGAATTCGAAGCGCGAGAACGGGCCGGGCGGCCGCAATTGCGCCGGCTGGTCGGTCAAACCGCGTCCCGCCGCTGCGGCACGATCAGCTCCTTGAGGCGGGCGAGCGCACCATCGACGGGCAGCGTCTCGCGCTGACCGGTCTTGCGGTGCTTGAGCTCGACGGTGCCGTCCTTGAGGCCGCGGGGACCGACGATCAGGTGGTACGGGATGCCGATGAGGTCGGCATTGGCGAACTTGCCGCCGGCCGCCATGTCGCGATCATCGTAGAGGGCATCGATGCCCTCGCCCATCAGGCCGTTGTAGAGGCGCTCGGCCGCCGCATCGCTATCCGCGTCGCCGACCTTGAGGTTGATGACGACGGCCTCGAAGGGGGCGACGGAGACGGGCCAGATGATGCCGTTCTCGTCGTGGCTCGCTTCGATGATGGCGGGCACGAGGCGGGTCGGGCCGATGCCGTAGCTGCCCATGTGGACCTCGACGGCCTGCCCCTCCTGGGTGGTGACGGTCGCCTTCATGGGCTTCGAGTATTTCGTGCCGAAGTAGAAGATGTGGCCGACCTCGATGCCGCGCGCGGCGAGCTGCTTGTTGCCCGACACGGAGGCGCGGAAGGTGGCCTCGTCGGTCATTTCGTCGGTGGCGGCGAAAAGCGACGTCCAGTCCTTGAAGATGGGCTCGAGGTCGCCGCGGAAATCGGTGTCGATGGGCGGGATCGGCTTATCGAGCAGATCGGCGTCGAGATACACGGCGCTCTCGCCGGTCTCGGCCAGCACGTGGAACTCGTAGCTCAGGTCGCCACCGATGGGGCCGGTATCGGCACGCATCGGGATGCCGGTGAGGCCCATGCGGTAGAAGGTGCGCAGGTAGGCGACGAACATGCGCTGGAACGCCTTCACGGCGCCGGCCTCGTCGAGGTCGAAGGAGTAGGCGTCCTTCATGAGGAATTCGCGCGATCGCATGGTGCCGAAGCGGGGGCGTACCTCGTCCCGGAACTTCCACTGGATGTGGTAGAGGTTGAGGGGCAGGTCCTTGTAGGAGCGCACGTAGGTGCGGAAGATGTCGGTGATCATCTCCTCGTTGGTGGGACCGTAGAGCATGTCGCGCTCGTGCCGATCCTGGAGGCGCAGCATCTCCTTGCCGTAGGCGTCGTAGCGGCCGCTTTCGCGCCAGAGGTCGGCGGACTGCACGGTGGGCATCAGCAGCTGGATGGCGCCCGAGCGGTTCTGCTCTTCCTCGATGATGCGGACGACCTTGTTCAGCACCCTGAGTCCGAGCGGCAGCCACGTGTAGGAGCCCGCCGCCTGCTGCTTAATCATCCCAGCCCGCAGCATGAGCTTGTGGGAGACGATCTCCGCCTCCTTCGGCGATTCCTTGAGGACGGGGAGGA